>JBFZEY010000121.1:0-5034 GCA_041306625.1 Spirochaetota bacterium
TCCGCGTGTTTCTTTTAAAGATATGATCCGAACATCCGCATGGTCACCTCTCACTTTTAATTTGTTTATCTGAAGTCAACCAAGGCTTTATAATGCTGGGAGATTAATCTTCGGCCATTTTTTTAAAAGAGCGATTATTGTATCGATAGACTTGTTGCGAAACACGGAGATATTCTGGTCTCCTTCCGCTTGCCCCGTGGGATAACGGCACGCTTCCCGGGTTATGAAACAAAGTCAATTCAAAACAGACAGAGATCTACATCTATCCTGCTTTATCTGCTTGACACATGCGTGTCCGGCGGGAAAACCTTTGCTCGTGAGCCATTAACGACGGGAGACGATCATGCCCCAGCGGTTTATTAAATTTGGCTTCGGATTGGTCGGGATTGACCCCCCTGAATCGCTTGTCCAGTTCGTGGTATTCTCGATGATCGGCAGCATCGGCATGTGCGTCGATCTTTCGTGCGTGTATCTCGCTTACGACGTGGCCGGGATTCCGTTCCGTTACGCGCGGGTGATCGGCTTCGTGATAGCACTCACCAATAACTTCTTTCTTAACCGAAAATTCACTTTTATCAGGTTCGAGGCGCGTAACATTTTCAGGCAATATATCGTTTTCTTTTCCGTATGTACGATCGGGTTCCTGGTCAACTGGTCGATATCGGTCTTTCTGTATGAGAATACGGTATTCTTCAAGGAACATTACCTGATTGCCTCGTTTCTGGGGATTGTAGGAGGCCTCGCCATAAACTTCACCGGCAGCAAGTACATCGCCTTCAGGTAAGCGCATGAAGATCAGGCCGATCATCCCCGTCCTCCTCTTTTCCGCCGCGCTCTTTACGGTCGGCATCACCTGGGGCCTGCCGCACGTGGAGAGCTGGATGTCCGACGACCTGGCGCCGTTTCACCCGCTCATAGGCTTAAGCAAGGGTTTCTCGTTCGGCTATTTCAACAAGTACCCGCTGGTGCACCAGGTGATCCTGGCGCTGGTGAACATCCCGCTGGTCATCTACGCCGTGGCCTCGCACGCGGCGGCCGACGGTTTCAGGCTGTACGAGTTTCTAATATACGTACGCTCGGCCGATTTCGCGAGCGGCCTCATGCTCGTTGACCGGCTGGTATCGGTCGCCATGGGCGTGGGGATCGTATTGTTTACATATCTGGGTACGCGCGAGCTCTTCGGCCGGCGCGCGGCCCTGTGGGCGGCGATGTTCGTGTCGACGAACGCGCTTTTAAATTTTTACGCGCACCTCTCGAAGGTCGAGGCGCCCTATGTGTTCTGGGGGATGGGTGGGCTGTATTTCCTCATTAAGGCGGTGAGGGAGGAGCGGACGCGCGATTACGTCTATACGGCGCTCTTCGCCTGCCTCTCGTTCGGGAGCAAGGACCAGGGATACGCGATCTTCGTGCTCCCGTTTATCGTGTATCTTATTATTTATCCACTCATGGCGCGCGAGGGTGGAGTTCCTGCCGCTCGCGTCGTTTTCCGAAAAAACCTGCTGGTATTCGCCGTGGCGTTCGTCATTCTGGCCGCGCTGGTCGAAAACGTGTTCCTGAACCTCGACGGCCTCGTCGCACGTTTCCATCACCTCACCGGCGAGGGCGGTACGCGTTCCATAAGCTATTCGCTTGCGCCCTCCGGCATCTTCGCGCTGTGGCGCGATGCCTTCGGCGTCATGATGCGCGACGCAACGGGCATACCCGCGTTTATCCTGGGCCTCGCGGGCATTGGCCTGGCCGCGTACGATTCCAGGCGCGACCGCGCGGGCCTGCTTCTTCGACTGATGTTTTTCGTCGCGCTCGTCTCGTACTCGCTCTTCTTCGTGCAGATCATCCGCCAGAGCAACGTGCGCTTCGTCTTTCCGCAGAGCGTGTTCATAGCCGTCTACGCGGGATACGCCGCGGACCGCATGATCGGCGCCGCCGCGGCCGCGGGATCGCGGATATGGCGACCGATGGTGACCGGTGTGCTCGCGCTTTCGCTCGCGTACTCGCTCTACAACACGCTCTCGGTCAACGCTGCCATGCTCTGCGACGTGCGCTATGGCGTCGAAAACTGGATGAGCGCCGCCATGCCGAAGGGCGCGACAATCGAATACTATAATCGCCTTCACTATCTGCCGCGCTTTCCGGAGGGCGTCCGTTCGTACCAGGTGCGCGGCGGCGAGATGGACATCGCCAAACGAAAGCCGGATTTCGTGGTGATCACCTCGCGCGAGGTCGCGGCGTTTACCCTGCCGGAAGAGGGAAGAGTCCCGGCCGGCGGCAGGGTGGTGTCGACACGGGTCGAGCGCAGGATGAAGTCCGGCTTCGCCGGTTTTCTTTCGAAGCTCCGCGGCGGGGAGCTCGGGTATGAGCGTGCCCACCGGGCGGATTTCCGGCTGCGGTTTTTTCGAGAGATATCATCGCTGAACATATCGCCGGAATTTGTGGAAGTATACCGCCGCATACGGAAATGAGATCGATTCTATTCTGCCGGAACTGATGAATGAAACCGACGCGTAAAAAAACGATACTTCTCGGATGCGGCGCGACGGTCGCGCTGGCCGTGATGCTCTGCGTGTTCGCTTTCCTGTATGTCTCAGGAAAGCGGACCGGGCAAAGCCGCGATGCCGTATCGCCGGGTGAAACGATTGATGCCCGAGGCATGGCTTTCCACGCGGTACGGATGGGCGAGGGCGCGCCGCTGGTGGTGCTCGAGTCGGGACTCTGCGCCTCGTCGCTCGAGTGGCTTCCCGTACAGCGCGACATCGCGCGCTTCGCCCCGGTCATCGCGTACGACAGGGCCGGGTACGGATCGAGCCCGAAGGCGGAGGAGCCGCGAACGGCCGATGCCGCGGCCGACGGGCTTTGCGCGCTGCTTACCGCCGCCGGCGCGAAGCGGCCGGTGGTGCTGGTGGGGCACGACGCCGGCGCGCTCTACGCCCTGCGCTTCGCCGCGCGCCACCCCTCCCTGGTCAGGGGACTCGTACTCGTCGATCCGTTTCCGGACGATATACCGAAGTACAAGTCCGAGCTCGAGGCCGCGGTCTATCGCAACTTCATCGATCGCGCCTGGATATACAAGACAGGCCGCGCGGCGGCGAACGCGGGTATCGTTCGCGCGCTGAAGATCACGCCTTACCTGCGCGCGCCGGCGGAGATTCGGCCTTTCATGGTGGACTTCTTCGCCGATCCGGTCACCTACGACACGGCCCTGGCCGAGTACCGCGCTTTGTCCGCGCCGTCGGGCGCGTTCATTCCGCCGGGCGTGCCCGTTACGATCATACGTCCGTCGCGCGAAAAGTATCTCGAGCACATGCTCTTTTTCGGCGTACCGGTGGTCGAGGCCCGGAAGATCGAGGTATTGCGCGACGCGCAGGACAGGCGATTGCTCGCGCGTTCGATCGCGCCGCTACGGGTAGAATCGAACCGGGCGACGAGCAATGTGCATCTCGAGGACCCCGACGTCATCGTCGACGTCGTGCGGAGGATGCTGGGGAAGTGAAGTAACTGTTCGAGATGATAGTGTTCTCGAAACCATCGGTCATCGCGAGCCCCGGCCGTATCGGGGCGTGGCGATCCCTCTTTGTGCGCGGTTTTATGAATCGACCAATTGCCGTTTGAGATCGCCACGTCGCTGCGCTCCTCGCGATGACCGGGAGGGTGTGCCGCACGCCATCGAGGTGTCCCTCGCTCTGTCCTGTCATTGCGAGCCCCGGTCGTATCGGCGCGTGGCAATCTCTTTTAATACAAAGTTCCATGAATTAATGTGTTGCCTGTTGAGATCGCCACGTCGGCCTGTGGTTTCCTCGCGATGACTGTATTTCACGCCGGATGGAAATAAACATGCTGAAATAAAGAATCGTCGTTCTAAATTCTTTGGTTGATTTTTTCCGCGATGTCATCCTCTCTGTTTCGACAGGAACCGGCATGAAAAGCTTCACTTCATTGATAAGCGAGAGTACACTGCGGCGCGCATTCGACGTGCTCGTTCCGGTGTTGTTGGGAACCGCCTATCTCATGACCGGCCTCTACGCCATGGGACTGCACCCGCACATCGGGGAGACCGATACCAGCGCCTTTTTCCGGTACGTGCTCGAGGTCCGCGCGCAGGGCGGGGCCTGGGACTTTCTGGTGTCGCTCCTCACCGGCTCGTTCCTGCCGGCCAACCAGCACCCGCTCTTTCCGTTCGTTATCTCGCTCTTCTTCGAGCATTCGACGGACTATTTCGTGGCGGTGAAAACGCTGAACCTCGTGTTCGGCGGCATATTCCTCTTTATCTTTTATTATCTCATAAAACGTGAAGCGGGACCGCTCGCGGCGATCGTCGCCGGTGTGCTGCTTGTGGCGAATGACACCTTCATGATCCAGGCAAGCATGGTTTCGTGCGAACCGATGCTCGTCATCTTCACCACGCTTTCCTTTTATCTGCTGGTAAAGGGCGTCGACGACAACAGGCTGTGGGCGCTCGCGGGTGTCTTTATCGCGCTCAGTTTCCTCGTCAAGGGAAGCGGGATGTTCATCATCTTCGGTTTTGGTTTGTTCCTGCTCGCCGATGTCCAGCTGCGCTTCTGGATGCTGTTAAAGAACAAATACCTGTGGCTTTTCCTCGCCGCCTTCGTCGTCGTGGCGCTGCCACTCCTGGTGCGGAACACGATCGCGTATAAGTTCCCTTTTTATAATTACAATACGAAGTACCTCGCGATGGATGCCGAGGAGCGCAGGGTGAGCGAGGAGCGTTCGTTCTGGGACATTGCGAAGAAAGACCCCTCCGAACACGCGGAGCGCTTCGCAAAGGGGACCGCCCGTCAGTTCAGGATTCTGCTCCACTCGCTCTATTCGTTTTCGATCCACGAGGTGCCCAAGTTCACGCGCGACACGGCCTCGCCCGCGCGGAAGGCCGCGGCGGGCGCGGTCGCTGCGTTCGTCTTCGCGGCGGGCGTTTTCGGCTTCGCGCGCGCGCCGATCGGCAGGCGGCGAAGGCTTCTCGCGGGCCTCTTGGTGTTCGGATTTTACCTTCCGCTTTCGTGGTACAGCATCATCGCACCCAAC
>JBFZEY010000122.1:0-5258 GCA_041306625.1 Spirochaetota bacterium
CTCATTTCAGGCAATCATGATTCAATAGATGATTTTGTCGGCAGCTGCAATCCGGATATTTTTATCGCTCCTTTTGATTCGTTATCGGGGACGAAAGGCATACCCCCCCGTCCAATGAAAGATTTTCTCCAATCCTTGGCATGCAGACCTTTACTCATAATCAATTCATCCAGCCGCGTTACGCATACTATAAATACAGCGTTTGAAACAGTATTAATGGAGCCGGCGTCGTTCGGCCTTCATGTAAGCTCTACCGGGGAAAAAAAGGAGGGCGGCTTCTTTAACCTTGTCAGGTTTGAAGGCTCCCACATCTCAGATATATCACTGCAAAAATTGGCGAATGACAGGATATATAGTTTGATGCGCTACACGGTGGCCGGTGAGAATATCATTGAAGAACTGCTGGATGAGAAGAGATTCAATGCGCTAAACAATGGTATCAACTTCGACGCTGTCAGTCCGACCCTTCGCGCTCCGGAAATCCGGATGTTCAGGGATGTAAAGAACTTTTTCAGAACTCATCAAACTATTGAGACTGAAAAGCGCGTTGAGAAACTCGCGTCAGCGCTTGAGGAGATGGGGCATGAATTCGGGGATATCGCGATCGACCTGGCGGGCTCCGCGAGTATGGGTTTATCACAAAGGAGCTCCGACATAGATATTGTCCTCTATATCAGGGCCGGCATGCAATGCGTCGATGATCCACTTCTGTGTGAAAAATATAAATATATTGAAAAGATTTTACGGAAAAGACTCAAGGGGGAGTATGAAATAGAGGCCGTCGATTATATAAACCTCGATCTGGTAGAGGAGGCAATCAGAAACCATGATCTGAATTCAGAACCCGCCCAGCGCTTTGTCCTCTACCGCTCCATCTGCCGGCCGGTAAACTACGGAGTGCTGGCCCCGGTTGAGGACCTTTTGAATGAGTCAGGCCTGTTCCGCGGCGAGCTTGAGGAATTGATCCGGGTCAACTTCAAGATGCTGTTTGAAACCACTGATACGGCGGCATCTTTTGAAAAATACCAATTGAGAATAACAACGCTCAACATCAACATTCCCGAGCCCATCATAAGGCGGATTATGGCGCTGTTGAAAGCTATTTAGGGTGTTTTTTACATACAGCGTCAGTCATGACACCATAGAGAAGGCTTTCCTTCATACCTGCTCCCGATCCTCGGCTTGTATTTCATTCAGCGGAATAATCAGGTTCATTTCTTGATATGAAGCACCGTAACGTTCTGAAAATCGCTCACAATGAAGTAAGTAGCCACATCAAGCTTGAGCAGTGCACATGCAGGCGATGTGACGAAATCTTTGAGATACGGATGCTTTGAGAGATAGAGTTTCAGAAGGAGATCCTTTTCCAACGCTCCGGCCTCTTGTACCGATCCCGTTGCCGTTACGGCGATAGCACCGTGAAAATCGGTTTCCTGGTTGGCTCGGTTATCCATTACGAGTGCAACCATGGGATTTTCGGTAAGATTAGCAAATTTGCGAGTATCCCGCATGGTGGCGAATAGCAGGGACTCAAGATCATTGGTTGCGGCGAAGGCCACCAGGCTGCCATACGTCTGTCCACAGCCATAGGTCGCCAGTACGGCCAAAGACTGCGACAGGAAAAAATCTTTAAGAAGCGTTTTGTGCCGGGTTGCATTTTTCAACGGTCCCTCACCGTGGTAGAATCGTTGCAGAATACCAAGCATCGCTCTGCCGTGCCAGTCTAAGGATATTGGAACACAAACGAGCCGTCAAGCAGTTGGCGCGGGATTACTCTCTGCCCTTCGAGAATAACCGACCCGGATACGCCCGGCACCAACCTGATCATGAACCCGGGGACCGGCTGATTTCGCCCCGGAGATCCATCTTGGTCCAGATCTAGAAGAGCCACCGGTCGCGGCCTGGAGCCCTTTCCGCCGTACGCGCAGATTAACGCCCGTCTGAGAGTTAGGCGGCCGCCCAGAACGGTGTCATGATGGATGCGAGTACGGCCAGCAGAATAGAGGCCGGGACGGTGACCGCTTGACGGGATAAGACCGACCGGATTGACTCGTTTCGCGTCCTGACCAAACGACATCCAAGAGGCTTTACAGATCCGACTTCACCGGAAGAAATACCAGAGTCCGAAGAGTACAGAGTACACTCCCAGATAAAACCGGTAAAAATTCCTGAAGCGGATGTACTCCTCGTTCTCCGGATACATGGTGGAAAACAGGGCCTTTGTTTCCCTGATGAAATACGGCTTGATGTTGATGAGCCAGCTGTCGGTCTGGTAGACGATCTTCCTGAACCTGCTCCGGTATATCCCCAGCGGGATACCCCATATAAAAAATAAGATGAACCAGATATTATTTTTGACCCACACAACAATGTTTTCCATACGGCAATTCTCCAGTATCAATATTTTTCCATGCGAGTGTACAAAACCAGTGCGAGAAAAATGGCATCCAGCATATGCTATCAGGAACTAAGACGTCACTTACCTGTCGTAGCGGTAATAGATGTCGACGATCGGGTTCTCGATCCTTCCGTTCACTTCCCGTTCCAGGAGGCTCTTGCCGTGAATTTCAATAATACGTTTTGTATTTAAATCATAGACCAGATCCACGGGGTCCACCAGCAATCTCAGGAACACGCTGGCGATGTCCATTTTGACCACCATCACACCATCCCGCGCATAGGAGGAGCCGTCATGTTTCGAGATCTGGAAGCGCACGATACGCTGCAGCGTCATGGCCGGAAAATGGAAATATACGGTCTCGCCCCGAGTGATGCGATCCCACCGGCTTTGAACGAACCTTGTAAGAGTGGGTCCCATGACCAGGTCGGGCATATACGTATCCTCACCCTTTTTGCTGACGTCCCCCCGGGTGAAACCGAACCTGACCCGGTTCCCATCCCTCTCCAGGGTGCACCCGCAGGTGGATTTCTCGAAATCCACGAAATACTTTTCAAAGCCACCCCGGTTCAGCGTCACCTCTTCCACCGTGGCAATACGGCCGTCAGGATGGCTGTACGTGTGCTTCAAGACGGTACGATCCCCCTTTCGTGTGACGCTGTTTTTCTGCCGGAAAATAAGTACTCCCCGGTTTGTCCCGGCAAGATAGATCTCCCCCGTGAATAGTTCCTCTGCATGCAGGGGGCCTGTAAAGAACTGAAAAAGCGCAACCATCAACGCCATCACGCATCCTGTCGTCATTGGGCACCGCATAATCATCCGCCATTTTATATTATATTTTAGCATATGCACGGGTATATCACCGATCGATAACTTCATCAAGAAAAGAGTACCGGGTCTAAATTATTTCAACGGGATTGATAGCTCTACCGGCCGGACCCTGGTAAATTCCGTGTCCGAAAAACGGAACGGGTACTTATCAGGCGGCTTGTTTATCTTAATGAATATTTTTCAATATTCCTCTCGACGGGGGCCTTTTGCCTTAAATTCCTGGCGATGTGCTATCTCGTGAAAAAGCTTCTGTATTAGTTCGCCGCTTACGGTTTCGATTCCATATCCGAAAAGCTTTCGATAACATCTCGATAAGCGCCCTCTCCCCGGTATACATCGCGGTATTCGAGTAAAAGACGCCGCTTGAGTCCTGCATCGTCCAGCAGTTCTGCGCAAACGAGGGCCTTCACATGTGCCTCCTGGCGGTGTGGAAACGAGGCCATTCCCGGTTTGTACAGTTTAAGATATATCAGGAGGGCCTCTCCGTAATTCATTTCATGAAACAGAATTTCGGCCCGGCAGTACTCCATAAGCATTTGCCCGCTTTTACGAAAATTCGACACCCCCATGCTCTCCAGCTTGCCCAGTTCGGCTTTCGCCTTCTCATAATCCCCCTTCCCCAGGGACCTCACAAGGGACGCCATGGAGGCGACAGCTTCACGATCCAGGTTTCCGGCGGATTCATCGTCACCGCCTTTCCTGACCGCCGTCACAATGGTACGGGGATAATACCCCTCCGTTTTTTTCGATACCTTGCCCAGGAGGGTTGAAAGGAGGCCGGCCCTTTCATTGACCGCGCCAATCGCCGCCGCGCTGAACCTGAACAGCCGGGGGCCGCGTATTTCCACCGCAAACCGTTCGCCTGCCCGTTCCAGCTTCACTACCGCGCGTTCCGGGACGCTGATCACGTCATTCTCATAAACGGGGTCTCCCGTCGCGGCCTTGAACACGCGCCCCTCTCTGTTCACTTTGACCGCACCCGCGATGAATGAAACTTTCATCCCGGATCGACCCTGCGCTGTCCCAACGCTTGCATCGAAAAACAGCAGGAAGCCGATTACCGCTGCACCGTGGAGCATCTTTGTATAATTCATTTCGTTTATCCGTTTCTATAACCGCCGGCAGGGCTACTCAGATCCATCTCCAGCGCCGTTAACCGACACGTGCGGTCACCTGCCGTATACCGCGAACGAGGCCCAGTACCCAGGCTCTTCGAATTCCGCACTGAGAGCCATCTGGGCCCTGCGGAGCGCCTCGGCGGGTGAAACTCCGTTGCCGAGGTAGTGGTGATAGAATTCCTTCATCAAAAGACTCGTTGCCTCGTCGTCGACGGCCCACAGGCTCGCCATGACACAGCGGGACCCGGCCAGCAGAAACGACTGGGGCAGGGCCACCATTCCCTCGCCGGGGGCCAGGCTTCCGATTGAGGTCTCGCAGGCGCTCAGCACCACCAGGTCGTTCTCAAGCCCCAGGGCCCGAATCTCTCCCAACCGCAGAAAGCCGTCACGCTTAAGGGCCCCGTTCGTTCGAACGTACCGCCCGTATTCATCCTGTTTGACGCGCGCGGCGACGTCGGGAAGCGTGAATACCAGGGCGTTGAGCGCCGGCGCGTCATCCACGAAAAGCCCGTGTGCGGCGAAGTGCAGTACCCGGTAACGCCTCAGTTCGTCCCGGCTCCCCATATTCGCCAGCATGTCCTCGTTCGCCTCTACCCCTTCCAGGGAATGGCGCCGCCGCTCAGCGGGATTCTTGTAGGCCATTTCCATGACGGCCCGTATCTCGTCTCCCGTGCCGGGCAGGTTCGCGAAGCTCCGTCGCTTCAGCGTTTCGCCGTCGGCTCCCTCCAGTCCCGCCGCGGCAAGGCGCGGCAGTGTTCCACTCGAACGGACCCGCCGCTCCGTCGCCGGCCCATTTTCTTTCCCGTGGCCATCGGCG
The DNA here is from genome assembly GCA_041306625.1 of Spirochaetota bacterium. GTDB lineage: Bacteria > Spirochaetota > UBA4802 > UBA4802 > UBA5368 > MVZN01. The sequence goes on from JBFZEY010000122.1 coordinate 5,165, forward strand.
TAAACCGCATTCCCGACTGCCAGCAGGGGGTACCGCCCTTTTTGATTACGGTGTGTCCCCAGACCGTACCAGACCGAAGGAGAATGGACCAGCG
>JBFZEY010000123.1:0-2836 GCA_041306625.1 Spirochaetota bacterium
GCAAACTCTCGCGCCTCGACACGCGCGAGGTAAAGAGCGGCCTGCGCTACGACACCGACGAGTACGCCAAAGACGACGCACGCGACTTCGCGCTCTGGAAGGCGCCGAAGGAGGGAGAGCCGTACTGGGACACGCCCTTCGGCAGGGGCCGGCCCGGCTGGCACATAGAATGCTCGGCCATGGTGCGCCGTATCTTCGGCGGCACCATCGACATACACACCGGGGGCGTCGACCTCATCTTCCCGCATCATGAAAACGAGATCGCCCAGAGCGAAGCCGCCTACGGCGAACAGTTTGTGCGCCGGTGGATACACGTGGAGCACCTGCTGGTCGAGGGGTCGAAGATGTCCAAGTCGCTCGGCAATTTCTATACGCTCCGCGACCTCCTTGGAAAAGGTCATTCGCCGCGGGCGATCCGATACCTGCTGTTTTCGTCGCATTACCGCAAGCAGTTAAATTTCACCTTCGAGGGACTTGCCCAGGCGGAAAGCGCGCTCGCGCGCATCGATAATTTCCTGCTGCGCCTCGACGGAATCACCGCCGGGGCCAACGCGGACAACGGGCTTGCCGGCCTGATCGACGGATTCATCGAGCGCTTTACCGCCGATATGGATGATGACCTCAACATCTCCGGGGCGCTGGGCCGTCTCTTCGAATTTATTCACGAGACAAACGCACTTATCGACCGTGAAGCGCTCTCGAAGGCAGACGCGCAGCGCGTGCTCGTTGCGCTGCAGAGGGTCGACAGTGTGCTCGGAGTCGTCTTCTTCAGTCCGGCAGTGGACGACGTCGACGAAGGGCGTATACAGCGTCTCATCGAGGAGCGAAGTGATTCGAAAAAAGCGAAGAACTTCGCCCGGGCGGACGAGATCCGCACGACGCTGGAGTCCGAGGGTATTATCCTCGAGGATACGAAGGACGGAACGCGGTGGAAACGAAAGAGATAATCGGCCGCAACCCGGTTCTTGAGTACCTGCGGGCCCTCGAAGAGCGCCACGGCGGCGAACTTTTCATCTCCAAAAGCGCTCACGGCAAGATAATTGACGTAATCGTCCGCGAGGCGAAACAGCGCAATGTCAAGATAAGCTATTGCGACAGGGATGTTCTCGCTAAGGTCGATTCCTCTTCGCGCCACCAGGGAGTCATGCTGCGCCTGGCGGCCCGCACCAGGCTGCCGCGCGAGGAGGACTTTCTGGAAGAGGTCGCCGCCGCCTCGGGCGTCATCGTGGCGCTGGACCGGCTCTCGGACCCGCACAACGTGGGTTCCATAATCCGCAGTGCCGAGGCGCTCGGCGCCTCGGGCGTTGTGCTCTCGAAGGCGCACTCCACCGAGGTGACCCCCGTAGTGGTGAAGGCCTCCGCCGGCGCCACGGCCCACCTGCCGATACTCACCGTGTCTAACGTGGCGCAGTTTCTGGAAAGGGCGAAGGCGCGCGGCTTCTGGATCATCGGGGCCTCCGGAGAGGGAGAGTCGTCCCCGGAAGCGATTGCCGACGTTCGCCCGGCAGTCCTGGTGATAGGAAGCGAGGGAGAGGGCATGCGGCGCCTCACCGAACACAAGTGCGACTACATGGTACGGATTCCGCTGCGGGGAAACATCGAATCGCTAAACGCGTCGGTGGCGGCGGGAATCATCCTGTACGAGCTGTTGAAACAAAGCCGTTAAATCACCGCTTTTTTTCTATCCGACCGCTTGCCGATACTTCTTTTACACAGTATATTTTAATAATTTATAAAATACTTATCATGGAGGATCAGTATGAACAAGCATCTGCTTCCCGAACTCCCCTACGACTACACGGCACTCGAGCCCCATATAGACGCGAAAACAATGGAAATACACCATGGTAAACATCATGCGGCCTACGTACAGAAACTCAACGCCGCGGTGGAAAAGCACCCGGCGCTTGCGGGACTTCCCGTTGAAACCCTGCTCTCCAACCTGGCAAGCCTGCCGGAGGACGTCCGCGACGAGGTTCGTAACAACGGCGGCGGACACTACAACCACAGCCTGTTCTGGAAACTATTGAACGGACATGGCAAGGCGGCGCCCGGGGGAGACCTTGCGGCGGCCATCATAGCCCGTTTCGGTTCGATGGATGCCTTTCGAAATGAATTCGCCGCCGCGGCGGCAAAGCGTTTCGGCTCCGGCTGGGCCTGGCTCTCGCTGAACGCGCTGGGCGAGCTCGTCGTTCATTCCACCCCGAACCAGGACAGCCCCATTATGGAGGGCCTCGTTCCGGTGATGGGGCTTGACGTCTGGGAACACGCCTATTACCTGACATACCAGAATCGCCGTCCAGATTACATCAAGGCCTTCTGGCAGGTGCTTGACTGGAGGCGGGCCGAAGAAAACTACCGGCTGGCGCTGGAAGGGCTGGACCGCTGCATTCCCGTTGCTGTGGCCCGCAAAGTCTCGTGATACGGGCCCAGCGGACCGGCGTTCGCCGCGATCGAGGCGAATGCACTCTACCGCGCGTGCAAACCGGCGGATATGCTCCGCCGGTTATTTTATTTAACCGGTTTTTGTTTTTTCGCTTGTTATAAATATATTCATGTTCTGCACTTGGGGACGGGCGCGGACGGGCTCTGGCGTCCTTCAATGACGCGTTTCGAAGATCGGAGGTCCTCATGCGGAAAACATCCACTACGAAGAGCGGTACGCTGGGACGCGCCATACGATCCAGGCGCGAGAAGATGAAGATCGGCATCGAAGAGCTTGCGGCGAAGACCGGGCTTGCCGGGGCCCATATTTCGGACATCGAGGAAGGAAGGGGCTTTGCCCCCGTCGGCGATATCCTGAAAATAGCGCGAGCGCTCACGATCGACCCCGGGG
>JBFZEY010000124.1:0-10359 GCA_041306625.1 Spirochaetota bacterium
GGGGGAAGCGCGTAGACGAGGTGGTGAAGAACGCGAAGGGCGTCGTCGAGGACAAGTACATCGACCTGATGGTGAAGGGAATGGCGAAGCTCGACGAGACCATCGAATTTTTAAAAGGACAGATGGCGAAGGGCGCGTTCATGAACCTGTTCATGAACGCCTCGCAGCTGCGCAAGGCCATGTTCATGGCCTGCATGGCCTGGCTGCACCTGTGGAGCATGACGCTCTGTGCGCCGAAGATGAAGGAACTCGTGGGCGACGCGAAAGGCGAGGAGCGCGAGAAGATACTCGCCGACAACGCCGAGGCGGCCTTCTACGCCGGCAAGGTGCTCGCCGGGCAGTTCTTCATCGGCTACGAGTTTCCCGAGTACTTCGGCAAGCTCGACACCATCCTCGGCGGCGAGGCGGCGGTAATCAAGGCGAGCCGCTCAATCTTCACCGGGGCGCCGGAAGAGTAAGCCGTGTGTGAGCTTTTGTAAGACCGGGCAATGCGGCCTGCATCCCTCCTGTACCGGAGGGCAGACCGTGATTTTCCGCAAGGTCGTTGGCAGCGGATAAAAAGGACGCGGGTGACCGCGTCCTTTTTATTCCAGGCGGAATTTTATTCTTGCCCGGCCGCTCTCCGTGCGCTAGAAGCTTACAATCGCGCGCGAACGGCGCCGCGAATATTGCACGGGGAGTTTAATGACATGAAGGTCGTCGCGTTTAACGGCAGTCCCAGAAAGCAGTGAAACACATCCATACTGATTAAATAGGTCTTCGCGGGCCTCGAGGCCGAGGGAATCGCATGCGAGCTGGTGCACATCGGCGGGAAGCCCGTCCGGGGCTGTACGGCCTGCGGCAAATGCAGGGAGCGCAGGGACCGGCGCTGTTCGATCGACACGGACATCGTGAACGAATGCATCGAAAAGATGCTCGCGGCGGACGGCATCATCATCGGCTCCCCCACCTATTTCGCAGGGGTGACCGCCGAGACCAAGGCGCTCATCGACCGCTCCGGCTATGTGGCGCGCGGCAACGACAACATGTTCCGCCGAAAGCTCGGCGCCTCGGTGAGCGCGGTGCGGCGGGCCGGGTCGCTGCACGTTTTCGACACCATCAACGCCTTTTTCCTGATAAACGAGATGATCGTTCCCGGTTCGGTGTACTGGAACATGGCCGTGGGGCGCGAGATCGGGGACGTTGAGTCCGACGAGGAGGGCATGCGCACCATGGAGGTGCTCGGGGTGAACATGGCCTGGCTGCTGAAGAAAATTCATGCTTAGGGCGCTTCTCGCGGACGCCGCGAAAAATGCTTCATTGCGGCCTGAAAACGCGATAAATGTATACGATATGGTGACGGATTTCCGTGGTAACGGTGTTACAATAATGGACATGGCGGATGGACCCGGCTGATGGCGATCGACGTCGAGGCGCATTATCGTAAATACGGCCCGATGGTGCTGCGTCGCTGCCGCTTCCTGTTGCGCGACGAAGACAGGGCGCTCGACGCGACGCAGGAGGTCTTCGTGAAGCTCCTGGAGAGCGGTGAACGGCTCAGTGACGAGTTTCCCTCGAGCCTGCTTTATCGCATCGCCACCAACGTGTGCCTGAACATGCTGCGCTCGGAACGGAGAACGCGGATCGTTGACGGCGACGACGCGCTGGAGCGGATCGCGTCGCACGACGACGTCGGCGAGCGCACGGCCGTCGGTGAGCTGCTTGACCGGATATTCAGCCGGGAGCAGGCTTCGACCAGGGAGATCGCGGTGATGCACTATCTGGACGGCATGACGCTCGAGGAGGTGGCGCGCGAATCGGGGCTTTCCGTTTCGGGAGTCCGTAAACGCCTGCGCACGCTGAAGGAGCGGGTGCGCGGGATGGAGGTGGAAGGGTATGGCTGATACGAAAATACCGGACTGGAAACTCGAGCGCTTTCTGCTCTGCGAGCTTCCGTCCGATGAGATGCGCTCGATCGAGCGCAGCCTTTCTTCCGATCCCGGACTGAAGCGGCGGCTCGAGGCGCTGGAGGCTTCGAACATGGCCATTCTCGAGGCGCATCCGCCGGGCGAGATGGCGAAGGCCATTTTAAACAGGGCGGGATCCGCCGGGGCATGGCCCGCGCGCGCCGTGCGACCGCGCTCATCGTACCGCCGCGCCCTTCTCCCCGCCATCGCCTTCGGTACCGCCGCGCTGATCTTCGCGCTGGTGAAGCCCGCCGGATTTGACCGCGAGGCCGGTCTTCCCGTCGGCGATGTTCCGGATGTCATACGCCTCAAGGGGATGGAGCCCGGGCTCTTCGTCTTTAAGAAGTCCGCGGGCGGGCCCGAGCGGCTCTCCGACGGGGCGCAGGCCGCGTCCGAGGACGTTCTGCAGTTGGCCTATGTTTCGACCGAACGGTCGTACGGCATTATCCTTTCCATCGACGGGCGCGGCGCGGTGACGCTGCATCATCCGTCCGACCCTGCGGCCTCGCCGCGACTCGAGCTCAACCGGAGGGTTTTCCTCGAAAAAGCCTACCAGCTCGACGACGCCCCGGGTTTTGAAAGATTTTTTTATCTCAGCTCGTCATCGCCTCCGGACGTCGCCATGGTACTCCAGGCGGCGCGCAGGCTCGCGGCCGATCCGGAGCGGGCGGCGCGCGAGCCGCTCGCCCTGGACGCCTCCGTGCGGCAGATATTCTTCATGGTGAATAAGGGGAGCACGCGATGAGACGACCGGCGCTTTTATTCCCGATTATACTGATCGCCACCCTTGCGCTGCCGCCGGCCGCCCCGGGCGCGAGCGACGCCGTGCAGCGCTTCTCCATGGTGGTGGGCGCGAACTACGGCGGACCGACAAGGCCGAGCCTGCGATACGCGGTCTCCGACGCGCGCACGGTCCTCAAGACCCTGAACGAAATGGGAGGGGTCGACATGGTCAACGCCTCGCTGCTCGTGGAGCCGGGGCGGACGCAGTTCCTGTCGAGCCTCGACGAGCTGCGGGCGAAGATCATGCGCGCCGCGGAAGCGTCGCGGAGGGTCGAGTTTGTTTTCTATTATTCGGGGCATTCCGACGAGGAGGGAATCCTCCTCGGCCGCGAGAAGGTCAGCTATCGTGATATACGTCGGAGCATCGAGGGCATGCCGGCCGACGTGCGCATCGCCATCCTCGACTCGTGCTCCTCGGGAGCGTTCACACAGATGAAAGGCGGAAAGGCGCGCTCCCCCTTCATGGTCGATTCATCATACTCCATGAAAGGCTATGCCTTTCTCACCTCGAGCTCGGCCGACGAGGCTTCGCAGGAGTCCGAGAGGCTGTGCGGGTCATTCTTCACCAACGCGCTCGTCGCGGGCCTCCGCGGCGCGGCCGACCTGAACGATGACCGGCGCGTTACGCTGAACGAGGCCTATCAGTTCGCCTACCACGAAACGCTCGCGCGCACGGAAAGGACTTACGGCGGGCCCCAGCACCCCAATTACCATATCCGGATGACCGGCACGGGAGACGTGGTGATCACCGACATCCGCGGTAGAAGCTCGCTCATGGCCATCGCTCCCGGGGTGAAGGGCAGGCTGTCCATCCGCGACCGCAAGGGCGCCCTTGTCGCCGAGCTCACCAAGCATCCTGGACGCGGACTCACGCTCGCGCTCGACGAGGGAAAGTACATGGTGCTGAAAGAAGACGATGGAAAGCTCTTCGAGGCCGGGGTCACCCTTCGGAAAAATTCACGAGCCGCCGTCCATGAGAGCATGTTCGCCGAAAGCGGACGTGAATACGCCGTGGCCCGCGGAGGGAAGCACGAGGGCGTTTCGGACGATTCCGAATACCGGGTGGTGCCGTACAGCTTTTCCCTCGTACCAGTAAAGAAGGGAAATGAAGGGACCATTCACCGTTTCTCGCTCGGCCTTTTCGGAAGCTATTGCTCGCACCTCCGCGGTTTCGACGCCGGCCTGGGGGTCGCGATCGTCGAGGAAAACGTCCGGGGTGTGCAGATCTACGGCCTGTGCAACTACGTGATGGGCGACGTTAGGGGAGTGCAGGCGGCCTACGTCCTCAACTATGCGGCCGGCGACGCGCGCGGGGTGCAGCTTTCGTCGGTCGTCAACTGGGTGAAGGGGGACAGCACCTATACCCAGATCTCGACCGGATTTAAGTATGCCGGCGGAAACATGAGCGGCTTCCAGGCGACGGGCATCGTTAACATCGCACGCGGAGACGTGAGTGGCTGCCAGTTCGCCGCTGTCGCGAATACGACCGGAGGGCGCCTGGACGGTGCGCAGATTTCGATCGTCAACGTGGCTGGCAAAAGCCGCGGCGCGCAGTTCGGCGTGGTGAACGTATCAGATGATTTCAAGGGGCTCCAGGCTGGCATTGTGAACGTCGCGAAGGAGGTCCGCGGCGCGCAGTTCGGCGTGGTGAACGTCGCGGGCGAGATGAAGGGCGTGCCTATCGGCCTGGTGAACCTCTCGAAGAACGGCGGTCTCGGCCCCGTCGCGTGGTGGAGCAGCCTTACGGCGGCGAACGCCGGCGTGCGCTTTCGCTCAGGGCGAATCTATTCAATTATCGCGGCGGGCGGGGTGAACCGCGAGGCCGACGACGGCATCAAAAAGAGCGTCGCGGCGCAGTTCTTTTACGGATTCCGCATACCGCTCGAACGCTGGTTCGTCGACTGCGACGCGGGATTCTCCCATCTGGACAACGAGCCGCTTTATTCGGAAAGCGCGTCGAACGACCAGATGGCGATTCAGGGTCGCGTGAGCGCGGGTATCTCGTTTGCCGGCGGATTATCCGTGTTCGCGGGCGGCGGAACCGTATATCTCTGGGATTACGGCAAAATCGGCGAGGGCGGATACCGGCCGCTCTTCCTCGCGGGCGCCGCGGTCGAATTTTAAGCCGCCTTGATAATATTTTCCACTGCCGGGTAACACTTTTCCTCCCTCTCGGTGTTTCACTCATATGCGATCGGACGTGCGCTGCGGGCATCTGTGAGCACCGACGCATGCCATGAATCGGTTATACAGGGATTGCCGAACGGCGGTTCCGTAATTATTTCGGAGGATGATATGAAAAAGATGTATGTCGCGACACTGCTTGTGGCGGCCCTTTCCGGCGCGGTTTTCGCCGCGGACGGAGAGCCGGTAGCGGAGAAGGCCGACCGGCACTATTTTTCGGTGCAGGCCTTTTATCCCGTCAGCACCAACAAGTCGAAGGACGATTTCACCCATGCGAACTTCACCCTCGCGTACGGGCGTATCGGCGAGGTGCGGGGGGCCGACCTTAGCTACGGGGTCTCTCTTGTTGGGCGCGGAATGACCGGCTTCCAGGGCTCCTGCCTGCTTGCCTATACGGCCGAGGACCTGAAGGGCGCGGCCGGTACCGGGCTGGGGAGCGTCATCGGCGCGGGCCTTTACGGGGCGCAGGGAAGCGGAATCTTCAACTGGGTGGGCGGCGACATGGTCGGCGCGCAGGGCGCCGGCGTTGTGAACGTGGTTAAGGGTACAACGAAGGGATTCCAGGCCGCGGGCGGCCTCAACCTGGCGCGCGGCGAGGTGAACGGATTTCAGGTCGCGCCGGTCAATATTTCGGGTAACATGCGAGGCATGCAGCTCGGCGTGGTAAACGTGGCCGGCGACGTAAAGGGCGTGCAGATGGGGATCGTGAACGTCTCTAAGACCATGCACGGCCTTCCGCTGGGGATCATCAGCATTTCGGAAAACGGCGGAGTCGAGGCGGTCGCGTTCGGGAGCAGTCTGACGGCGGCGAATATGGGCGTACGCTTCCGGGCCGGATATGTCTACACCATGATTTCGGCCGGCGGCTACAATCTTGACAGGGACGATGATAGCGAGAAGTCGGTGGCCGGGGCCTTTCATCTCGGTGCGCGCGTTCCAGTTTCGCGCTTCTACCTGGACACGGACGCCGGGTACGTCTACCTGGACAACGGAGCCTTCGCCGAGATGGGCGAGGGAGACCGGACCGACAGGATGGCCGTGCAGGGCCGTGCGGTCCTCGGTTTCAGAGTAACCGATTCATTTTCGGTCTTCGCCGGGGGAGGCACGAGCTATATCTTCGATGCGAACGGCGCCTTCAGGGACGGCGAGTTCGAGCCGCTGTACCTGGGGGGCATCGCGTACCAGCTTTAAGCCGACGGTTACGGGCATGGAGAAAGGACGGGGCATATCCCGTCCTTTTTTTATTCTCCGGCCGGCCGGCGCGAAAAAAAGGGAATAATACGTGTATCCCGCGCGTCCAAATGATATCATGGAGAGCATGAATGCCCGGAATGACTCCGTTCCATCACCGGTGTCCGCGTCTGGCGGCGAACGGGGGATGAAGGATTTTGTCGAACGGTATTACGGCAGGGTGTACAACCTCTGCTGCTCTTTCGTACGCGACCGCGACGAGGCCTGCGACCTTGCCCAGGACGTGTTCGTAAAGCTGCTCGGCAGGATCGACTCGTTTCGTGGCGAGGCGGACCTCTCGACGTGGATATACCGGATAGGGGTCAACACCTGCATCGACGCGCTCCGAAAGAGCAAACGGCGGGCCACGGAGCCCTTCGACGAGCGCTGCCATGACACCGCACGCGCGGACGATTTCACGGAGAAGGCGGCCGTTTCGGAGATGGTGCGCGACGCGCTGATGGGGCTCCCGGTTAAATACCGCACGGTCGTTATTTTACGGGAGTTCGAGGGCAGATCGTACCGCGAGATCGCCGATGTGCTCGGGTGTTCGGTGGGGACGGTCGAATCGCGTCTCTTCAGGGCGCGCGAACTGCTGAAAAGAATTCTGCATCCCATGATCCGGAGGGAGGTGGACCATGAAGTGTAAAAATGCGAGGCGGCTGCAGAACCGCTATGCCGACGGCGAATGCACCGATCCGGTAGAGGTGTTCGGCATCGAGGAGCACCTTGCCGGGTGCGCCGCCTGCCGCGCGAGTCTGGAAGAGATCCGGGCCCTGCGCCGCATTCTCGTCCGGGCGGGGGGAACCGTAACGGCGCCGGCGCCGACGGACGAAATTATGCGAAGGTATCATCAGGGGAAGCGCCGTGTACTTTTGCCCGGACGCCCGTTCGGCCTTGTTCCGTTCGCGGCGGCGGCCGCCGCCGTCATTCTGCTGATCGGAACGATCGGCATCTTGAACGAAGGCGGTGAGGCTTCGGTCGGGCAGTATCTTTTGCGGAACATGAGCGAGACCGAGGTGGCGTATCTCGCCATTGGCGGGGGCATCTATCCGCACGAGTTTTATGCCAGGTAAGGTGTATAACAGAATTGTTGCTTTACCGAGTGTCATTGCGAGCCCCGGCCTTATCGGGGCGTGGCAATCTCATAAAGCATTTGGTTTTTTAGTAAGAACCTGTTGCCTTTTGAGATCGCCGCGTCGCTGCGCTCCTCGCGATGACATCTTTTTCAGATACGCAACAACTCTAATTAAAAAAGGAGGTCTCGGATGAAAGCGATATCCAATTACGCGGCCGCGGCCGTGCTGGTTTTCATATTCGTGCTGGGTGTGTTTCTGGGCGTGGGGGCGGATCGATGGTACGTGAAGCGTAACTTTCACGAGTTCGCCCGGTCCCAGTTTATGGGAGAAGTGGAGCGTCACGGACCGCCGATGCTTTTTCACGGAGGAGACAGGCCGCCCCGGCACAATGACGCGGAGTTCAAGCAAAGGGTGATGAAGAGGTTCGTCGAGCGCCTCGGCTTGAGCGATGCGCAGGCGCGTGCGATAGGAGCCCTGCTCGACTCCAACCGCGGTCTCATGGATGGGAAGCGGGAAGTGTTTATCAAGGAAATCCGGAGCGTCATGGAGCGCACCGACGCGGAGATCATGAAATTGCTCGATGAAAAGCAGAAGGCGGAGTTCAGGAAAATGATCGCCGAAAAAAGGGCTCACGGCGAGAAGCCGCCCGACGGTCCGGGGCTGGACGGTCCTCCCCGGGGCGCTTCGCACTACGGCCCGCCGGATGACGGGCCCCGACGCGGCGTACTTTCCGGCGGGAAGCTGAAATGACGCGCATTGCGGCGTCGATCGGGCGCCGTTGGGCACACAGGCAAATAGATGAAGGGGAGTATATCCGTGAAGGTTCATTCTGAAATCATGCGGGGCGAATCGGGCCCCGGAAGCGTGACTGCGCTGAAGCGCCTCATTCCGGTATGCATTGCGCTCGTGCTGCTCGCGGCCCCGCCGCTGTACGCGGGCGCCCCGACGGTCGCGGGGACACTCGTCTGGGAGGAGTGCGTGGCGCTGGCGAGCGCGCACCATCCCGATATCGTATCGGCGAGGGAAAAGCTGCAGCAGGCCAGGGACGCGAAGGGAATCACCCGGAGCGCGCTCCTGCCGCAGGTGAGCACCTCGCTCGACATCAACAGAACGCGACAGGACGCATCGGCGCCTTCGCAGGGGACCGTGGACGACACCACCTACTCGTACGGGATCACCGCCAGGCAGCTGCTTTTCGACGGGGGCAGGGCCCTGTACGACACGAAGGGCGCCGACGCGCAGGTGCGGCAGGCCGTCTACAGTACCATGGGGACGTCGTCGGCGGTGCGCTACGGCCTTCGAAGCGCGTTCGTCGAGTTGCTCAAGGCACAGGAACTGCTGGGGATCTCCGACGAGATAGTGGAGAGAAGGGAGAAAAGCCTGAAACTGGTCAGTATGCGATATAACGCGGGAAAGGAACACAGAGGGGCCCTTCTGACCGCCGAAGCGAACCTGGCCCAGGCAAGGTCGGATCGAGTACAGGCTGGGAGGTCCGTTTCGCTGGCCCGTCATAAACTGGCGCGCGAGATGGGTCTCCGGGAATGGAAGGAGTTTATGGTAAAAGGCGATCTCTCCATTCCGGAAGTCGGTGCGGGATCGCCGGACTTCGCGTCGCTGGCGTCGCGCACGCCCGCCGTGCGCCAGGCCGAATTGCAGAAGGAATTCGCCGACTACGCGCGGAAATCCGCCGAGGCCGGGTATTTCCCCGAGGTGTACGGGACCGCCAGCGCCGCGAAATCCGACACCTCCTGGCCGCCCAGGGAAAGCCAGGTATCGGCAGGGGTGGGCATCACCCTTCCTCTCTTCGAGGGGGGGAAACGTGTTTACCGGAGCTCGAAGGAAAACGCGGCCTACCGTCAGGCCGTCGCCGATTTTGAAAGCGCGAAAGGCTCGGCCTCCGTGACGCTGGAACAGAAATGGATCGCGTTCATGAACGCCATCGACACCTTCGGCGTAAAGGAAAAGTATCTTCGCGCGTCCGAGGAACGCGCCCGAATCGCGGCCGCGCAATACAACATAGGCCAGGTGAGTTTCGATAGCTGGATCATCATCGAGAACGAGCTGGTCGAAGCCAAGAAGAACTATCTTAACGCGCGCGCGGGCGCGCTCGACGCCGAGGCCTCGTGGAAAAACGCGCAGGGAGTGACGCTTGAAAATGACATCTAACGTAAATAAAACGGTTATCCGTGCCGCCGCACTTTTACTGTCCGTCGCGCTCGCGGGACTCGCGTGCTCGAAGGGAAAGGCCGTGGCAAGCCGCACCGTGCTCCCCGAAAGGGGGTCGATCCGTAAATACATCAGCACGACCGGAACGGTGGAGCCGCGCAACCGGCTCGAGATAATGCCGGCCATCGCCGGGCGCGTGGAGAGCGTGCTGGTCGTCGAGGGGCAGGCGGTTCGAAAGGGGCAGCTCCTGGCGTGGATGAGCTCGACCGAGCGAACGGCGCTCATCGACGCGGCGCGCATGCAGGGCGATGCGGAGCGCAGGTACTGGGAAAACGCGTACAAACCCTCCCCGGTGGTCGCGCCCATTACGGGTACCGTAATCGTACGCGACGTGGAGCCCGGACAGACGGTAACCACCGCCAAAGCGGTGCTGGTGCTGGCCGACCGGCTGATTGTCACGGCCAGGGTGGATGAGACGGACATCGGCCATGTGAAGATCGGCATGACGGCGGAACTGAGCCTGGATTCGTATCCCGAGGTAAAGGTGAACGGAAGGGTCCATCACATATCCTACGAATCGACCATCACCAACAACGTGACCATGTACGAGGTCCAGATCATCCCGGAAAGGGTGCCCGGGGTTTTCAGGTCGGGCATGAGCGCGACGATCAATATCATCCAGTCGATGCGGGATAAGGCGCTCCTTCTGCCGATCGAGGCGGTCGTTTTGGAGGGGCGGACAAATTACGTCCGCGTCGACAGGGGGGAGGGCAAACAGCCCGAACGGAGAGAAGTGAAGATCGGCATATCAGACGAGACGCGCATCGAGATACTCTCCGGGCTGGATGAAGGAGAGAAGGTGCTTGTCGCCGACGGGAAGGCGGAGGGCCAGGCGAAGTCCGGCACTGAAAAGAAGAACCCGTTCATGCCGACGCCTCCCGGCAGGAAGAAGAATTAGGCCCTGGAATGAT
>JBFZEY010000125.1:0-4254 GCA_041306625.1 Spirochaetota bacterium
GAGCTTCGGTACGCTTATCCAGCTCATACCGGAGAGGAGTATCGGATATTTAATGCCAAAGAGTTTTGTGATCCGTGTTTTCATGACTGCTCCTTTTTCGGGAAATATGAATTCGGCGGGCGGTCCATTCCGCCACGGGAGCTTCTTATCCCCCGATCGCGATTCTGAACAGCACTTTTCAAACCTGCCGCCATTTTTTCAACAGCGCCAGAAGTATGCCGTTGCCCCACCATTCTCATGGATTGTAATGGACATCACGGATGATCCGGAACAGTATAGGCGGTCGGATTAGCAATGAACGAAAAGGGGGCGCGATGAACGAACTGGCACGCGAAAAAAAGAAGGGGTTAAGCTTTCCGTATCTTATCAAGGTGCTCTTTATGCGCATGGGTATCGGTACGCGCCACCAGACACCCGGCTTCGGCCTCGCCGGACAGCTTTTCGCCGTAATCGCAAAGCATGTTATCGCCGAAATGGGAGCTGAGCGGGGCGAAAAAATCCTGAAAGAGGCAGTCGAGGAATTCGGCCGCGAGCGGGGTAAACGCATCGCCGAAACGGTTTCTAAAAAAGGGAAACCGCTGTCCCTGCGCAACTGGCTCATCTATACCGATATATCCCCGGAGAATTTCGAGGCATCACCGTCCTTTCCGGATGGCGACCTCCAGGCGAACGTGGGCCGGTGCACGTTCTTCGGTGCGGCCGAACGCTGGGGGCTCGGCGATTACGCTAAATTGTACTGCAAATACGCGGATTACGCCATACTGGACGGCTACAATCCCGACGTGAAGCTGGTGCTCGAACAGCGACAGTGGTCGGGGCGCGACCACTGCGTATTCAGGTACATTTTGAAAGAGGAAAACAAGGGCAAATTCAGCTCGTGAAGTGCACTGCCGGAAACAGGACGAAAGGCGCGAGCGCGGCGCCGTAGCGGATACGCTCGCTGCTGAAAACAGAATCGGCGGCCAATAGCTCGAAGAGGTTGCCGCTCAGCATGCAGTCCTTCACCCTGCCGGTAATCTCTCCGTTTTCGATGACGTAGGCGAGGTCGAGGTTGGCCTTGAACTCGCCGGTCAGCGTGTTCGACTGGCCCAGCCCGATAAACTGGTCGACGAGAACGCCCGAACGGACAGTGGCGAACAGCGAATTGGAATCATCATCTCCGCCGTCAACCACGATGTTGCTGAATGAAGGTTCCGGAAGCGATGAATGTCCGCGCGAGCCGTTACCGGAGGGCCGCACGCCGAGTCGTGCGGCGTATTTCAGACTTGAGATCCATTCGGTAACTATGCCCCGGTCAATTATATTTTTGGTCCGGGCAGGGACCCCCTCGTCATCGAAGGGATAGCTGTACACCGAACCGTCTGCGAGCGGATCGTCCATAAGCGTGAAGCTCTCATTGAAGACTCGCTGTCCGAGTTTCCCCGCAAACGGCGAGATGCCCTTAAAAACCGAACGGGCCGAAAGACCCGATGCGACGATACCGAGAAGCGAGGCGAAGGCCTTCGGCGTGCAGATGACGGGCAGAACCCCGCCCGCAAGCCTGCGGACGTCGCACGCCCGTTCGAGTTTCCACAGCAACCGCTCGACGGCAGCGTCATACGAAACGGGACCGCACGACGAGACGCCCTCGCTCACGCTCAGGCGGACTCCGTCCGGGGCGACGATCGTCGCCGTTATGCCCGCGCCGAAAGACGAATGGCGGTAGATGCCCTCGAAGCCCTCCGAGTTCTGGATGCGACGTTCACCCGAACCGTACGATATGCCCATGTCCACCTGCGCTTCCGGAAATGCGTCAAGTATCCGCGCGATCATCTCTTTCGCCGCCGACAGCACCGGTGCGATATCGGTCTCCTCAAGCCTTCCGGCGTCCAGCTCCACGGCCGGCGGATCGGACGCGGAAGGAAGTGAATACTCTTCGTATTCGCCGAAGGGTGCGATCTCAATCGCCCGCATCATCGCCGTCTCGAGGCCTTTATCCCCACCGGTATAGGAAAAGCCGACCTTCCCGTCAACGTTCACTCTCACACCGACACCGCTCGTCTCCTTTTCGGCGATGGAATAGAGCCGGTTGTTGCGGAAGAAAACGGGAATGCTCCTCCCCGCGGTACCGATGACGTCATACCAGCGGCATTTTTTGCAAAGCGACGCGGGCGGTTTCAGGATCATCGGTTCCTCCCGCCTATCAGTACGTTTTTAACCAGGAGGTGCGGCCCCCCGAACGAAACCGGAAGCGGAGACTGCCCCTTTTTGCCGCATCCGCCGAGGCCGCCGAACATGGCGCGGTCGTTTCCGATCATCGCTATATCCGCGAGTGTCTGGAAGGTGTTCCCCGAAAGCATCACGTCGCGATAGAGCTTTCCGGGCCTGCCGTTTTTTATTTCGCGCCCGTAACCCGCGGAAAAAGTGAACATTTCCAGGTTGGTCTGCCCTCCCAGCGCGTCCGCGACATACAGTCCGCCCTGTGCCTCGTCGAGCATAGCTTCGAGGCTGTCCGGCCCGTTTTCAATGTAGGTGTTGGTCATGCGCACGATAGGCTGGGACGTCGCCGATATCGCGCGCGCGTTGCCGGTCGGCGCTTCATCCATGCGGTATGCCGTTTCGCGCGAGTGGAGATGGGCACTCAGCACTCCGTTTTTTACCAGGTGGGCGGGGCCGGGCACTATACCCTCGTCGTCGATCGGGATGTACCCGGTCAATCCCTCGATGGAACCGTCATCAATAATGCAAAGACTCTCGCCTCCCACGCGACGGCCATTCGCCATCAGCTCCTTCATCCTGTCGTTTTCGTAGATGAAGTCCGCCTCGGAAAGATGGCCGAAGGCCTCGTGGATGAACACCCCGGCGAGGTGCGGATCGATGACGACATCATACGTACCGCCGGGTGCCGGCTCTGCATGCAGCAGGTCGACCGCCATGCCCGCGGCTCGTTCGGCCATCTCCTCGCGCCCCTGGGCGAGCTCGAAGCCGCCGAAGCCGGCCGCTGATTCGGAGAATGGCTGGATGAGCGACCCGTCCTTCGCTATCGCGGTGAATGACACGCCGCAGAAGGAGCGCTCGTACGAAACGGCCGTTCCCTCGGTATTGCAGTAAAGTTTGAAGGTGCGAGAATCGCGATACATTGAACGCGTCGTCTGCACGAGCGACGGCCTTTTCAAAATGCCGTTGTACCGGCGCATGAGGTCGAACTTCTCATCGAAGGAAACAATTCCGCACGCCCTTGCCGGCCGGGTGGCGAAATGCGCGACCACCGGCTTCGACCTGAAAATTCCCGGAGCGGTACCGGCAAGCATCGCCGAACGTCGAAGCAGCGCCCCCGCCCTCGACGGAATCTCGGACAGATCGTTGAACGATGCGAAACTCCACGCCCCCCTGTTGAATATCCGGATCGACCCTCCGCACGAATCACCCGACGAGATTGAATCCACCTCCTCCCCCGAAAGCGCAATCCCCGTTGATTCATTCAGCGCAACACGCGCCTCCGCATAATCGCACGACAGTGAGCCGATGACCGACTGAAGATGAAGGAGGAGTTCACGCGGGCTTGCGTTGATCGTCATTGTTCCGGTCCGTTGATCACTATCGGAAGCCGCGGTTATTTCCGGGGAAGGATCTGATCGAGCGGCAGTGCTCCGCAGGCCAGGCCCGCGATGAAGCACTCTACACTGTAGCGGTAAAGCTCGTCGAAATTCTCATCGCGAAGGATCGTGTCGCGGAGCTTCCTGAACTGTATCAGCCCGTGGATCGTTGCCCACATTACGATCGCGCAGCGCTTGGGACTCGGCGCCTCGAAAACACCCTCGCGGACTCCGCGTTCGATGACTCCCACGACAAGGGAAAGGATTCGATTACCGTGGTGATCGATCTCGGTCTTGAGGTGGGGGGGGAAGATAACGTCGGATGGAGAGAGAAAATAATTAATTACATCGAAGTATCTCTTGTTTTCCACGCTGAAGCTGTTGTATGCCCGCGCAATAACCCTCAGGCCGTCGGCCGGTCCCGCAGCCCCCCTGATCGCTTCCTCCATCTCCTCGAACATAAGGTCGAGGATCTCCTGCTGCAGGGAGGCAAAGATCTCTTCCTTGCTCTCGAAATACAGGTAGATCGTGCCGACGCTCAGCTCGGCGAGCTTCGCGATCTGTTGAACCGATACCGCGAACACGCCATACTTTAATACCAGCGAACGCGCCGCGTCGAGTATTTGCAACCTGCGCTGCTCCTTCTCCCTTGTGCGCCGTTCCTGAAGCCCCATTAATC
>JBFZEY010000126.1:0-2473 GCA_041306625.1 Spirochaetota bacterium
CGAAGCAAGACTGATCTGTTCACCGCAGGCCTCAGGCAGGAACATCATCATTCACGTGACCTGTGACGAGGACCTGGAGAGTCTCGTAAATCCCGCTTTGCTGGAACAGGCCGTGATCAACCTCGTCGACAACGCGATCAAGTACAGCGCCGATGGGGGAAAGGTGTCGGTAAATGCGTTCAGGGAGGGCGCGTGGCTCGCTATAGATGTCATTGACCAGGGATGCGGCATTGAGAAGGAAAATCTTTCAAGGCTCTTCGAACGGTTTTTCCGGATCGACAAGGCCAGAAGCAGAAAACTGGGCGGGACGGGGCTGGGCCTTGCAATCGTCAAACACATCGCCGCCGTGCACGGAGGCTCGGTCTCGGTGGAGAGCGAGCCCGGAACGGGAAGCACTTTCAAGCTGCGAATTCCATACAATTATTAGGCTTTATCAAGCAAACAAAAATCTAACCATTCCCTCATAAAAACCTGACGGCACATTCATATGTTTTATGCATGTGTGAAATGCGTTTGTTGTCCAGGGGCGATAAAGGGGGTGAAAACAGAGGATAAGCCCGCTATTTGATCAAGGTTTTTAATCAGGAACAAGAGCAAAAACAGAACAACAGGATATGAAAGGATGAAAAAAATGAAAAGATTTGCGGTATTGGCAATGATCCTCCCGGTGCTTCTTCCAGGGATCGCCCGGGCGGACAACTGGTACGACAAAGTCAAGGTGGGCGGAGACCTCAGGCATCGCCACGAACTGATCCAGGACGAATCGAAGGACACCGACAGAACCCGCTGGCGCATCCGCGCAAGGCTTATGCTGACGGCCGACATCAACGAGGAAATGTCGGTCGCGTTCCGCCTTGTTTCAGGCTCGTCCGATCCGGTTTCGACGAACCAGACGATGACTGACGGTTTTTCTACAAAGACGCTTGGCCTCGATCTTGCCTGTTTCGACTATCATCCGGCGGCGGTAAAGGGGATGCACCTTATCGGCGGAAAGATGAATCTTCCATTCGAGACCGTGCAGAAGACCGAGCTGATATGGGACGGCGACCTGTCGCCCGAAGGTATCGCAGCCCTGTTGTCGAGGGAGATCAACGACAAGGTGGCGGTTTCGCTTGGTTCGGGGTTCTTCTATGTCCAGGAAAGATCCTCGGACGACGATTCGTGGATGGCGGGCGCCCAGGGCGTCGTCACCGTGAAACCGAACGATAAGGCTCATGTGACGGCCGGAGCCGGGTACTACGACTATCAGAATGTCGACGGTTTCCCCACTTTCTACGACGACGAGGATCCCTTCGGCAACTCCGCCGAGACCGATGACGAGGACATAACGACTTATATCACCGATTACAACCAGTTCGAGATTCTCGGCGAACTCGGCATGAAGGTCGAGAAGGTATCGGCGGCCGTATACGGCAACTTTGTGAAGAACATGGCGGCCGACACACTCGATTCCGGCTATCTCGTCGGCGGGATGATCCAGCACGGCAAGGGCAGGAAGCACGTCAAGTTCAACCTCAACTACCGCAAAGTCGAGGATGACGCGGTAATCGGCGTATTCACGGATTCGGATTTCCGCAACGGCGGCACCGACGGCAAGGGCCTGGAACTCGGCATGTCCTACGGCCTGGCCGACAAGGTCGATCTCGCGGTCAGTTATTTCCTCAACAAGAAGGGGATAGAGGAAGATGTCGATTTCAAGAGGCTGCAGGTAGATCTTGCGGTGAAATTCTAGGGGGGAGGCGGAATTGGAATCTAACCAATTCCTAACAATTTCCTGATAATTGTCTGACGTTAAAAGGAGAAATTGAGGTTGAGAATCAAGTGGAAATACCTGAAAATGATCTGAAAAGATCAGAAGGAGGACCGGAGATGAGATCATTCATTAAATTCACGGCGATTATAGCGGCTCTGGCGATGTGGGCAGCGTTGATGCCCGGTGTGGCCGCCGCCGGCGAGACGATCGTTATCGACGGTTCCACGACCGTGGGCCCGATAGCGAAAGCGATGGCGGAATATTACATGTCCCTTCACAATGACGTCAATATCACGGTGAGCGAATCCGGCAGCGGGAACGGCGCCAAAAGCATCGTAAACGGCACATGCGACATAGCGGATATGTCCCGCTTCATGAAGCCGAGCGAATTCTCGGCGGCGGTCGAGAAGGGCCGTATGCCGGTCGCGCACGTTGTGGCAGTCGACGGCATCGCGATGATCGTCCACCCGTCGAACCCGGTCAAGGGCCTTACCGTCGAGCAGGTCCGCGGCATCTACACCGGTTCGATTAACAACTGGAAGGAAATCGGCGGGCCGGATGTGGCGATCGTCAGGATCACCCGCGATACGAACAGCGGCACCTACGAAACGTTTGAAAGCCTCGTAATGAACAAGGAAAAGATCCATGACAGCGCCGAATATGTGGGCAGCAACGGCGCCATCCGCCAGAGAGTGCAGAGTACGCCGGCGGCGATAGGAT
>JBFZEY010000127.1:0-4036 GCA_041306625.1 Spirochaetota bacterium
CCCTTATATTAAATGCACGGATGTAATTTTTATGCTTCGAGCGACAGGCGAGTCTTCGACCTCCATAGTCCTATCCGAAATCTCGGCGCATGTCAACCTGAATTGACATTCTCATGTGGTTTATATTTTGTCACCCGAACAGGGATATTGGCCGAACGATACCCTTATATCTCTCTGAGAAAATGTACTTTACAGACCCACTCTCCACTGGAACGCTCACCGGCATGAATACTCCATTAAAATACGATGCGGTCGTCTTCGACCTCGACGGCACCCTGCTCGACACGCTTCAGGATATCGCCGATTCGGTAAACGCCGCACTTGCCGTGGAAGGGCTCGACCCCCATCCTGCGGACCGCTATCGTCTGATGGTCGGCAACGGCATGGACGTCCTCGTTGAACGGGCGATCGAGGGACGCCTGGATCAAGCCGAAGCGATAGCGCGCTGCCAGGATCGGGCCCGAAGCGAATACGCGCGCCGGTACAACGCGACCACCCGCCCTTACAACGGGATACCCCGGCTCCTCGACGAGCTCGCCGCGCGCGGCCTGAAAATGGCCGTGCTCTCGAATAAACCCGATGAGTACACGGGTAAAATCATACACGAATATCTGGACGGTTATTTCGACATCGTCCGCGGGGTTCGCCCCGGCCACCCCAAAAAGCCCGATCCGGCACAGGCCCTCGAGGTACTCGATGCCCTGGGAATCACGCCGGACCGCACGGTCATGGTCGGCGACAGCGGAGGCGACATGGAGACGGCACTTCGCGCCGGGATGTTCCCTGCAGGTGTACTGTGGGGATTCCGCGACGCCGACGAACTCCGCTCGTCCGGAGCCCGCGCCCTTATCAAGCATCCAATGGATCTGCTCGATCTTATATGATATATCAGCTCCTTGCGTGCACCTCGCATTTCTATTGACTTCATGCCTGGAACGGGGGCATACTCAGGCGTTCGGCCTGCCGCCCCGGGAGAAACCCTGATGTGCCAATTCATTGCACGGCGACTAAGCGACGATGTTCGGTAACTTTATGGAGACGGCAGAACTCTAAGCATGACCGCAGGGAGGTTGATCATGGAACATTCCGCCATTCGTGAAACAGCGACACGGTTGAGGAAATTCTACGAAACAGAAGCCACCCGCGATCCCGGCTTTCGGATCGCAATGCTTAAAAAGCTTGGCGCGGCTATCCGCTCGGCAGAGGCCGACATAATGGCGGCGCTCCGCGACGACCTCCGGAAACCGGAGTTCGAATCCTATGCCAGCGAAATCGGCATCCTGTACCCCGAGATCAAATATGCCGCCGGAAACCTCCGGAAATGGTCCAGGCCCGAGCGGGTCCCCACCCCGATCATCCACTTTCTTTCACGGAGCGTTATCTATCGGGAGCCCTACGGAACGGCGCTGATCATGAGCCCGTGGAACTACCCCTTCCAGCTCACGATCGCCCCGCTTATCGGTTCCATCGCGGCGGGTAACTGTGCGCTCATAAAGCCCTCCGAACTCTCGCCGGCAACCTCGGCGTTAATCGCAAAGCTGGTCGCAGATACGTTCGATCCCTCGTATATCACGGTTGTGCAGGGCGGAGTGGAGACCGCCACCGCCGTCCTGGAGGAAAAATTCGACTTCATCTTCTACACCGGAAGCACCGCGGTCGGGCGGGTCGTAATGACCGCCGCGGCGAAGCACCTCGCCCCCGTCGCGCTCGAGCTGGGCGGCAAGAGCCCCACGATCGTGGCGGCGGACGCGAGGCTCGACTACGCGGCGAAACGCATCGCGTGGGGCAAGTTCTTCAACGCCGGGCAGACCTGCCTGGCGCCCGACTACCTGCTGGTGCACCGTTCGGTACGGAAAGAATTTATCCGCCTTTTCACCGTGGCCATACGCGACTTTTTCGGCGAAGACCCGCGGCGAAGCCCCGACTATGCACGCATCATCAACGAGCGCCATTTCGCGCGGGTCGCCTCGCTCATGCGCGACGGTGATATCGTCCACGGCGGCAACACCGCCCCCGAAGAGCGCTACATCGAGCCGACGATAATCGCGAATGTCACCCCGGATCAGCGCATCATGCAGGAGGAAATATTCGGGCCGCTGTTCCCCGTTATCGAATACGATTCGCCCGACGAGGTTGTCTCGCACATCAACTCCATGCCCCGCCCGCTGGCCATGTATTATTTTACCGGCAGGCCCCGCACGGCCCGCGCTCTCTTCGCGCACGTGCATTCGGGCGGTGCCTGCGTCAACGATACCGTATCGCATGTCGGAAGCCACCACATGCCCTTCGGCGGCATCGGAGAGAGTGGAATGGGCGCGTATCATGGCCGTTACGGCTTCGACCTCTTCACCCACAGGCGGAGCGTACTTATCCGGTCGAACCTGATCGACATGCCGCTTCGCTACCCTCCCTACGGGAAAAAGGTCGGGCTGCTTAAAATGCTGTTTAAACTGCTCGGATAGGACGCCCCCGAAGCGCGCCGGAAAAATGCTTTGACTGCATCGGCTCGATCGGGCGATGCTGGCGGCATACGGAGACCAGGAAATACGGATGATACACGACGAAAATTACACCGACGAATCGACCATCGACATCGATTCCAATCTTTTCGAGAGCGATCTCATCGCGATCGACCATATTCTGCCGTCCCAGCTTTACCTCATTCCGATCAGGTACCGGCCGATCTTCCCGGGGATCGTCACCCCGCTTATTATCTCGCAGGGGCGTTTTTCAGACGCGATCGACCGGGTGCTCGCAACGACGCGCACGGTTGGGCTGGTGCTTCTTAAAGATGACGACGTTGAGGACATCCAGATGGCCGACCTCTGCAGGCTCGGCACCGCGGCGAAAATACTGAAGAAGATCAACCTTCCCGACGGGGGCATCAATGTCCTGATCAACAGCATCAAGCGATTCAGCGTTAAGGACGTCATATCGGAGAAACCCCACATCGTCGTCGATGTCGAATACCTCGACGACGACATGCCCAAAAAGAACATGGAGATCAAGGCGCTTACCCGCGCGGTGCTTTCACAGCTTAAGATGCTCTCGGATAACAACCCCCTGTTTACCGAGGAGATGAAACTCACCATGGTTAACGTTGACGAGCCGGGCAAGATCGCCGACTTCGTCACCTCAATACTGAATCTCGAGAAAAACGAGTACCAGGAGGTGCTCGAAACGATCAACGTCAAAAAGCGCCTCGAGCGGGTGCTGCGTCTCCTCCAGAAGGAGATGGAGGTTCTTTCCATCCAGCGCAAGATTCAGAACCAGATAAACGAGAAAATCGACAAACAGCAGCGCGAGTTTTTTCTGCGCGAACAGCTCAAGGCGATCCGCTCGGAGCTGGGAGTCGAGGACGACGAGCGCTCGCGCGAGACCCGGGAGTGGAAGAAGAAGGCCGAGGAGGCCGGCCTGAAGGGCGAGGCGAAGGAAAAGATCGACGAGGAGATGGAAAAGCTCACGATGATGGACGTCAACTCCGCCGAGTATTCCGTCACGCGCAACTATATCGAGATCGTGCTCGCGCTTCCATGGAACAAGACCACCATCGACTCGCTCGACATCGCCCGGGCCGAAAAGATACTGAACCACGACCACTACGCGCTCGACGACGTCAAAAAGCGCATACTCGAATTCCTCGCCGTGCGCAAGCTCAAGCCTGACGCGCGCGGCTCGATCATCTGCCTGGTGGGCCCCCCGGGCGTCGGCAAGACCTCCCTCGGGAAGTCGATCGCGCGCGCGCTCAATAAGAAGTTCTTCCGGATGTCGCTCGGCGGAATGCGCGACGAGGCCGAGATCAAGGGCCACCGCCGCACCTACATCGGGGCCATGCCGGGAAAGATCATCCAGGGCATCAAGATCTGTAAATCGCGCAATCCCGTATTCATGCTCGACGAAATAGACAAGCTGGGGCAGAGCTTCCAGGGCGACCCGGCTTCGGCGCTGCTGGAGGTGCTCGATCCCGAGCAGAACGTCGAGTTCCGCGACCACTATCTCGACGTGCCCTTCGATCTTTCGAGCGTGTTTTTTATCA
>JBFZEY010000128.1:0-3148 GCA_041306625.1 Spirochaetota bacterium
CCGGTCGTCTCCCGTCCAGGTATGCGCCGTCGGAACGGTAGGTGGTTACCTCGAACTGCCGGTCTTTCGAGAGGACCGATACGGTGCCGTGCCTGATGCCCGTGGGCACCGTCCTCCGGAATAGTTTCATGACCTCTTCCGGGTGCGCGTCCGTAGCGAAATCGTAATCATATACCTGATTCCCGAGAATAAGGTCGCGCACGGAGCCGCCGACCAGGTAGCATTCGAAGCCGCGTTCGCGGAAAGTCGATACGATATCGAACACCGCTTTTTTTATGTCGTCGGGAAGGCGAATGTTCAGGTTAATGTTCCGCATGGGAGGGCGATTCCGATTGGTTCAGCGACGGCCCGAAGCCGCGGCATACTGGGATTTGATAGGGCTATTACAAAACAGGTTCCCTATTAGTCAATGGATTTTTATGCGCGGCCCGCGGCATCAACGGAGCCCGGTGCGGGCGTTAACGCGGACTGATCTCGGAACCGGCGAAGGGACGCGCCGTCACCGGGTTGGAAAGCGGCGATTCATGGTTGTGGGGCGTATCAGGCTTATAGGAGTCGTACGAGCTCACTGAAAAATAATAGAGTACCGTGTTGTTGAGCAGTGGATAAAGGAGTTTGTCCGAAGCGTCGAGATTCCTGTTTTCCTCGATGACCCCGTCGGTGAGCCTGACCTGAACGTGATCGCCGGGCGTTATGTCATTGGTGATGCGGGTTCCGTTTACGACGGTGATGATGCCGTCGAATCGTCCGGGGCGGGTCCCGTAATATATTTTATAACCGAGAATGTCGTGGTCCCTGTTCTTTCTCCACCTGAGGAGGACCGACCTGTCACCCGCGGCGGCGACTTCGAGAAAGCGCGGAGTGTCGGGAGGATAGTCGGGGCGGTGGTCGATCTCGATCCCGTGGAGCCGGGGTGAGCGCTCTCCGCCGGGAGAGGGGACCAGATGCGCGCGCCACTGGTAGTACATGCCCCGGAGAAACTCCCCGCCGTCCGTTTTCACGAGGAATATTTTTTTCTGCCCGTTGGTGACCCTGAACCACTTCATATTCGCCGCGCTTTCTTTGAAGTTGCGATCAGATATCCTGAACTCCATCCATATGAAACTGTCCCCCGGGAGTTCTTCCTTCCAGCGGAATTCGGTCACTTTCGTTCCCGTTCCGGGGAATCGATACACCGGGCTGGTAATCACCCCCTCGACATTGTATGGCATCCTCCCGATCATGCCTGTTGAGTGAAAGTTTCTGTAGGCGAGTTCGGTGCTTTTTTCCAGGGCCTCGATCTGCCGGTATGATATCCTGAATTCATCGATGAGGCCGGAATAGTTTGTACCGATGACCGCCGGAGGCGAGTCGACGCAGTGCAGCCTCCCGTCGGGTCCTCGGTATCCAAAGGAAGGCGAATAGACTCCATTGTAGGGCTCGCCGCTTTCCGTAACGTACGCGACCTCGTCTTCCTCCCCGTCGATCGATTTCACCAGTTTTCCGCTGATACGGTCGAAGCTCAGGCTGAAGTGGTGCCATTCCATTTTTCTGAGGGCCCGGCCGCCCGTCATAACGACGTCGAAGGTGCGCACGCCGGGCCTGTCGAATATTCCGTAGAGTCCCGCGGCGATTCTTCCCCCGGCGAAAAATATTTCGATGCCGCGCCTTACGCCCGAGAAGCGGCCTATACGGGAGACCAGCCTGCTTCCATCGCGCAGCTCATAGGGCATGAACCTGAATTCCAGGGTGAACGAACCGAGGTCGTCGCAGGTCCCGAGCCACGCGTTTTTCACCGTCTCGATGGTGACGCTGTGGTCCCGTTTGAAAAATTCCGCGGCTCCCCCGCCGAGCGAACCCTTTCCGGTCACGAAATTGTAGTCGCTCCGTGTAATGCGATAGTGCCGGGTATCGTCACGGATGAGACGGGAGGAGGGGGCGTTGAAAGAGAGAACGATGTCGGTGATGAATGGATCGCTTGACCCGCGGTAGGAGAGGTCCTTCACCGTATACATGGCTTCTCCCCCCGGGCCGGTGGTAACGCTCACGTTTTCAAGGCACCTGGCCGGCACGCGTGGAAAGGAGATGGTCCCGCCCCTCTCCGGGCGGAGGGAGAGAAAGAGGAGGCATGGGGCTATCATCATTATAGGTAAGTATTTCATTTTAACCATCAAGATCTATCGGCCCGATGCCTGGCGGATGCGCGGCCGGCGGGGGCGAAGAATGACTACGATCTGTCGCGGATTTTCTCGAGTTCATTGATTTTTTCGATTCTCCCCAGGTGGCGCCCTCCGTCGAACGTCGAGCTGATCCATCGATCGACTATCCGGAAGGCGAGTTCGTCGCCGAGTACGCGCGCCCCGAGCGCAAGCACGTTCGCGTCGTTATGGCGACGGGACATCTCCGCCATGAACTCGTTGCAGCAGAGGGCCGCCCTGACGCCCCGGACCTTGTTGGCGACGATGGACGCGCCGATGCCGGTTCCGCAAATGACGATGGCACGCTCGAGTTCGCCGCCGGACACCTTTCTGCATGCCAGGGCCACGTAGTCGGGATAGTCGCAGGAATCGGAGGAATGGGTGCCGGAGTCATCGAATGATATCCCCGGGAAATGACGCTTGATCGCCTCTTTCAATTCATAGCCGCCATGATCGGACGCGATTCCAATTACCACCGTATGCCTCTTCCTGTGTACTATCGCTTACGATAGTGACATATATCGTCAATTTAATCAATAACAATTAGAAATGCGGCACCGTTTTTTTGGGCCATTCGGTTTGAATTTGAACCGGTGATGGTACGGCCGCCGTTGTAACGCCGTCAATGGTAGCCGGCTGGCGCGGATGTTCCGGAATTTTGCCTCCGATGCGTTTTTTTAATTGCATATTTTTCGGGCCGTTTCTAGCGTACAGACAATCGGCGGCGCCGCGCGACCTGACCGCGGAATGGACCGCCATGGTCGGCTGTTTCAAATGAAGGAAACGCGCAAGACCCCAGGAGCGAATATAATGGAATATACATTTTACCGTGTGGAGAAAAGCGGCCATCTTGCCCGCGTATTTTTAAACAGGCCCGAGAAAAAGAACGCGATGAACCCTCCGGCCTGGACCGAGCTGATCCCGATAATGAATGATCTCGACGAGGATGACGAGGTCCGGGCGGTCATAAT
>JBFZEY010000129.1:0-3914 GCA_041306625.1 Spirochaetota bacterium
ATAATGAAACCGCGTACTCAGGCACGGCACAAAGCCGCTTTTCTCAGTACGTCCATCCCATAATCCCGAGGCCGATGATGTTCATGATGATCGCGATGGCGTAGAGCGACGAGATGAAGATAACGCGTTTCTTCGTGGTCTTCAGCCACAGCATAAAGATGATCGCCGCGAAGAAATGAAAATAGCCGATGAGCAGAATCAGCCATATCCCGGCGAAGGTGCGGTTCCAGCACGCGTATTCCCACACCAGATGTCCGCCGATGTTCAGCAGGCATTCCACGAAGACGCAGAACACGGTGAAGCCGATCGCCCAGAACCATTTTTCGGGGAGGCCGAGGATCTTCTGGTCCTGTTTCTTCGACAGGGCGTTATAGTAGATTATTCCCGCCAGTGTGAACATGAACATGATCTCGATATTCCATCCCACCATGGTGCGAAGCGCCGTGTCGCCAGGCGTGGTCCAGAATGCGGAACGCTGGGATATGGCCATGATCCACCCGTTCCAGGACTCGTTGATGAAATCCATGCCGAACAGGGTGAGCCCCGCGAATACTGCCTCCCAGTTGCCGCCTTTTCTTGCTTTCTTGATCTCGGTGGAGTAGATGTACATCACGATCGCAAGGAGCGGGATGACGTACCATTTGATCATCGACAGGTCGCGCAGGCCGCTGAGCGCTTGAACCGTTGCTTCGGTCATATGTACCTCCGTTTTTATCAGAGATGCCGCGAAATCCGGTGTTGCGGTCGCTCTAACCGGTTGCGCTGCACGTCTGTTATACGGCCCGTTACGGGAACAAAGACGTCATGTCGCTATACCGGCACGACGGCCCCGCTCAGGGCACGTTATGCGCATTATGAGGCAGTGCCTTGTACGGGACTGCCGAAGCTTCGCGCCGAGGATCACCGGCGCAGTCCGCGCAGAATCAATTCCAGGCCCTCCCGGAACATCTCTGCGACGTTTTCCCCTTCGGGTTTGACATAAGCCCTGATGAGGAACATGATGTACACCGAGAAGAGAAACTCCGTTGCGCGGTCCACGTTCATTTTGTGGAACGATTTCTCCCGCACGCCCTGTTGCAAAATATCCTTCATCAACAGCATCGCGCCCGCGTTAATATCGTAGAACCTGTCTTCGTCCGGGGTGAGCGTGAAAATGTCGGGGTCGCGCGAAAGGACGGAGAGAATATCGTCGCGGCCGCGCAGGTATTCGAACGAGCGCTCGGCCATCACCCTGAATTTTTCCGGTGCGCCCTTTTCCGTCGCCACCGCTTCCGCAACCGAATCCCTCCACCGCCCCAGGGCGCTCTGCACGGTCTTCTCGTAGAGATCCTTTTTGTTTTTTACGTAGAAGTATATATTGCCGGGCGTCATGCCCAGCTCGTTTGCCACGTCCTCTATCGTTGTTTTTTTATACCCGTACTCCGCGAAGAGCTTCAGCGCGGCGTCGAAGATCCGGTTTTCTTTGATCGTTCTGCTCATGATAGTTGGTGCATAACCGGGCGCTGAAACGGCTCCCTCCACCGGCGGCGTGAACCCGCTGAACCCGGGATGTGCAACAGATCTATTGTGCTTAGGAGTAGACTCTATTAAATAATTGAATATATTATTTAAATATTTAATTATTGTCAAGCGCTTTTCAAAGGGTTGGACGTGATTTCAATGCGTGGTGGAGGAACGGTTAAGGAAATTCGGTGAAGGGGGTGTGCGGATGTGACGAAGCGAAAGAACGGGGCGGCAGGATGCCGCCCCGTTGACCGATCAATCCCTTTTAACGCGCTTGCGGGTACCCGGCGAGTCCTTCACTTCTTCGGCGGGATAGGTGATGACGATTGTGCCCACCGCGTGCGAGCCCTTGCCCAGGTTTGAAAGCAGAACCACATACTCGCCGCCGGTCCGGGTAAGCTCACCAGCGTCGACGGCGTAATTGATGGATGACTTCGTTTTAAACCGGTCTTTTTTCTTGATGTATCTGTCAGGTATTTTGTTGGTTTTCTCATCCTGAATGCCTTTGGCCTCGACGATCCATACCTTGAAGGGTGAGCCTTCACCGCCCTTTATTTTGCCGCCTCCCACCTCAACGTTCACCGTAATGAGGCCCGGCTCGTCGAGCTTGATCGGAAACTGGACGGAATACGGATCGCTTTCGCCTCCCGGCGCCGGGTACAGGGTATACTTGTGGGTTTCGGTCTTCTTCAGACGCTCCTGGCCGGCGGCGGTCACGCCGGTCTCGGTCATAAAGATAAACAGTACGTATGCCAGGGAAATACACAATGCGGTAAGGAACTTTTTCACGTAGTGCCTCCAAAGTTTGGTTTATTACATGGTATATACTGTACGATATGATTTCGCGCAAGTCCGGGTAACATTTTTTTAACGATACCGGCTTACCCCGGCCACGCATCAACCGGCCCGCCGCCGAGTATGCTGTGCACCGCGTTAAGCTTCGCGTAATGCCCGCCGGTGATGTAGAACATGGCGCCCTCGCGCCCGAGGAGCCTGCGCGCGATCGCCCGCGGGGAAAGCCCCTTTTCACGCAGTGAAAGCGCCTCTTCGCGCAGGCACGTCATGAATGCCACCTTGTCGCGCAATGCCCTCGTCCCGTCGCTCACCACGCCGAGCAGGCTGCAGAAGATCGTATCGACCTCGAGTTCGGCAAGGCCCGAGAGTGCGGCAAGGAGCAGGGTGTAATCCTCGTCGCGCCTGAAATACTTGATCTTCCTGCCGCAGAAGAGGTCGCCGGTGAAGAGCCATTTTTTGTCGGGCTCGTAGAGGCAGATATGGTCGAAGCTGTGCCCCGGGGTATAAAGCACGTCGAAGCAGTGGTATGCGGTGCGAACGGTGTCTCCCACGGGCACCGCTACCGAGCCGTCGGGGCGCTTCCAGACCACGAGCTGGTAGGGTTTGAGGGGCATTTCCCCCGGTGCGGCGATCCAGGGAATGGCGCGCTCGTGGGCGTAGATTGCCGGAGCGCAGGTCGCGGCCAGGGCCGCGTTGTTGCCGGCGTGGTCTTCGTGGTGGTGCGTGTTGACGATCGTCCGCACCGTCCGCCCCCGCATGGCGTCCATGAATTCGCGACGCGCGGCGATGGTGCCGGTGTCGACGAGGAGATCGTCGACGAGGAAGGCGTGCACCCAGTAGGGGACCAGCGGCCCCAGGCTTCTGCCCATTTTGAACAGCGTGACGCCGTTATGCGTGGATGTGATCAGCATTCTGCCTCCGTCGGTGTTCAGCGTGGTCTCTGCCGCGATGAAACATGATCGGCGGCTCCCGATCGTTACCGGAAGCCCCCTCCGCGCCGATTCGTACGTCGAATCGTTTGTTTTTTTAATGCGCCACCCCGGTGTACGGCCTGGACCGCTTTTCGGCCGTGGAAAGCCCGTCAGACCCGGACCCGCGGCAAGTCTACCGCCATCACGCCGCCGATCAACCAGAAAACGCGGTTATGCCGGCAATCTCCGGCCCCGCTGACAGGGGCCATTGTTCCCATGCATCGAATCATCCGCCCGCATATGCACGGGAAGTAAAATCTTCCTTGAACGGTTTTCCCGTGCATGCTATACATCCACACGCAGTATACCCATAAATCAGGAGCGGCCCATGAATCCCAGACTCGGTAAGTGGTTTAAAATCTCCGCGATCGCGATTGTCGCGCTTGTCGTCATCGCTTTCGTTTCTTTCCAGGTATTTTTCAGGCTCGCCGTCCCCTCGTACAGCGGCACCATCGATGTGCCGGGGCTGAAACAGCCGGTCGAGGTCCGCACCGACGATCACGGCATCCCGCACATCATGGCTAAAAACGACGAGGACCTGTTCTTCGCGCAGGGCTACATCACGGCCCGCGAGCGGATGTTCCAGATGGACCTCACGCGCCTCGCCGGCAGGGGGGAGCTCTCCACGCTTTTCGGCGAGAAGAC
>JBFZEY010000130.1:0-2771 GCA_041306625.1 Spirochaetota bacterium
CCCCGCCCCCTGCCCGCAACCTCACTCCTTATGCACCTTATAATACTCCTTCACCAGCTTCGCGATCTCCTTATCCCGCGCCTTCCTTTCGCGGCGTCCCTTTTCGGTCTTTAACGCCCCGGTCGCCCGCATCTCGCGCATCAGCGCCATGTAGGACTGGTAGCGGTCCTGCCCGATCGCTCCTTCCGACACCATGCACAGCACCGCACAACCCGGCTCCCCGGCGTGGCCGCAGTCCCGGAATTTACACAAGGCCGCGGCCGCGGCGATTTCCGGGAAGGCCGTATCGAGCGAGTCGGTATCGCCGGAAGGCCGGAGCTCCCTGAGGCCGGGCGTATCGATCACCATCGCCCCGTTCTCGAGGAAGAAGAGCTCTCTGCGGGTCGTCGTATGCCTGCCCCGCCGGTCGTCCTCGCGCACCTCGCCGGTGTGCTGGGCGTCGCGTCCCAGCAGCGCGTTAATGAGCGCGGACTTGCCGACGCCCGAGGGCCCCGTAAAGGCCGCGGTTCTGCCGGGCACGATCAGGGTCCTCAGGAACTCCAGTCCCTCGCCGGTACGGGCGCTCACCATGAGGACCGGTATATCGCCCGCGACCGGCGACACCCGCTTCATGAAGTCCTCCCTTTCGGAAGCGTCACACAGGTCGCACTTGTTGAGCACGATCACCGGTTCCGCTCCGCCGTCGGCGACCATCACGATGTAGCGCTCGATGCCCCGCTCCGTGAAGTTCCTGCCGCCGTCGAGCGCGCCCGTTATAAACATCGTGTCGATGTTCGCGGCGATAAGCTGTTCATCGCTTCCCCCGCCGGCGGCCGTCCGCGCGAAACGGCTTTTCCGCTCCAGTACCCGCTCTATCACCAGCGCCTCGCCGTCGCCCCTCGCGAGCACCCAGTCCCCGGTGGCCGGGTAGTCGCCCCTGTCGCCGGCGAAATACTGGAAGCGCCCGGACACCTGCGCCGTCGCCGCGCCCGACTCCGTTTCCACGGCATACACATAACCGGCCTCCGCCGTCACCCTGCCGGGGACGAGTCCCGAGCTTCGAAGCGGCGCGAAGTGCTCCTCGAAAAAGGCGTCCCATCCAAGTTGTTCCAGTTTCATGGCCGGCCTCCTTTTTCCACGCGCACGGCCGCCCCGCCGGGGTCGTCCAGGCTGAACGGAAGGCGCCTGAGCGGCCCCATGGCCAGGCCGAGCAGCCGCATCGCATTGTCGTCGCCCGCTATGCGGTTGGTGCGAACGATCCCGCACTTCACACAGCGGTGCACCAGCGCCCACTCGTCGCCGTTTTTCGCCCATACCGCGATCGGCTCCATCTTTCCCCCGCACACCGACAGCCGGTCGCCGGTGCGGTGATCGACGTGCCTGCTCCACAGGCATTCGGGGCAGTGGTTCCTGTTCCGTGTTCCCGCTTCGGCCGGCATCACCCCCCTGCCGCATCGTTCACAGATAAAGGGTTTTGATTCATTTCCTGTTTTATAATCGATTCTAGACATTGTTTCCTCATATTTCATTAGACCTGCTCCAAAACTCGAGGATGTTCGTTTTCTCCCCGCCGGAGGCGGGGGGAAACGGCGAACCTTCCCGGTCATGAATCAAGTATAGTATACTTCCACGGGCATAGCGGTCCGGTCGGAATGATCCCGTTTTTCCGTCCCGGGTAGTAAATGCAAGGCTCGATTATTTACCCGTGACGAACCGGAACCGGTCGACCCGTTAGTTATTACGTGCGAAATAGATGGAATGATGTTCTGCCCGGCGGGGCCGGATCGTTCCGGCGGGATTGGCTGTACGTCAGGAGCAAATTGAATCAGCTAAGCACAACTCCGTCCGCGGTCAAACCCCGAGCAGGAACATCTTTTGTACAATGGTCAGCATTTTATTACCTTCACTTCTTAAAATAACCTGTCGCGAATAATACCGCTGTTTGATAGTGTGCGACCGGTTTTTTGTCAATAATTTTTAACGTCGTCGCCGGAAATAATTGATCGTCACCCGTACACCACCCCCACCCCGGCGATATTAATACGATTGACACCCGGCCTCCACGCCTTGTACGCTATCGAAATGCAGCGGGACGCGCCGCGCCCCGCACCCTCAGCGTGCGGAGAGTTCCGCCATGGCCGTACCCGCCGGACCAGTCACACGGCTTAAGAACGCCTTCATCCGCTTTTTCCTGGCACCCTACGAAAACGCCGACTACGTCACCATGCAGAAGGCGCGCGTACTCCTTTCCATCTACCTTACCATCCTCTTCGTCGTGGTGCCGCTGCTGCTGGTATCGCTCACGCTGCACACGGTCAGCTACCGCGCGCTGATGGTTCCGGGGGCGATGGGACTGCTTTTATTCGTCATCATCGTGCTCTTCCGTAAAGGCCACTTCGCCCTTTCTGCGCATATCTTCTTCATCATCTCGTTCGCCGGCGTCTGGACGGCCATATTCTCCGGAAACTACAGCGGGCACCCCGTCGAGCGCACCGACACCTTCGTGCTCATACTCGCCCTTCTCGTACTCACCCCGCTCGTGGTGCGCCGGCGTCGCATCGCCATACCGGCCTATTTTTTCGCCAATGGCGTGCTCTTCCTCGTCTTCCTTAACAAAATACACCTGTACCTGTCGATCCCCGAGCGAACCGTTGTCGAGTACTTCATCGACAACGCGATCGCGCTCTCCTTTATCGGGTTTGTCTGCTATAAAGTATTCACAATCAATACAACGGCGCTCGAAAAGGCCTCCGATGAAATCGCGTACTCCCGGCGCGCCGAGGAGGAGCTTT
>JBFZEY010000131.1:0-7748 GCA_041306625.1 Spirochaetota bacterium
GCCCGATCCGACAGACGACGAAAGGTTCAGACTATTAATTCGACACGGCGGGGAGGCTGAGTCGATCGAGCTCGGGAAGAAACAGGTTGTGGATTTTATCGTTTCGTCGCTGGAGAACTCCATTCACCGGTCCAGGCTGCTCCGAAAAACCAACGGCGGGCGCAAGCTCATCGCGGAGACCGAAAAACGGACTGAAAGCGCGCAAACGCTTTCCGTGCGCGCCCGGGAAAAGATACAACTTGAGCAGGAGATATTCCGCGCGATAGAGAGGGACGAATTCGAGATGTTTTACCAGCCCATCGTCGACATGGCCGCGGGCGGGATAGTCGGATTCGAGTCGCTCATCAGGTGGAGGCACCCCGACCGCGGATACGTTCCCCCCGCGGAATTCATTCCTTTCGCCGAGGAATCGGCGCTAATCCTTTCACTGGGTTTCATTGCGATCGAGAAAACCTGCAGGCAGCTGCGCCAGTGGCACGACACATTCGCGGACGCGGACCTCCTGAGCGTATCCATCAACCTCTCCACGGTGCAGTTCATCCATCCCGAACTCGCGAAAGAGATCACCGAAATTGTCGATGGAACCGGCGTTCCTCACGAATACGTACGCTTCGAGATCACCGAAAGCACCCTTATGGCCGACATGGACTCGGCCAACATGATGCTTTTGAAGCTCAAGTCGATGAATTACAAACTGTACATGGACGACTTCGGCACCGGCTATTCCTCGCTGAGCTACCTGCGGCATTTTCCGATGGACGTAATCAAGATCGACCAGTCGTTCATCAAATTCATGGGGATCGACGAGGAAAGTCTCGTCATCACGAAGACCATCATTGATCTCGCGCATAACCTGGGGAAGCTCGTGGTCGCCGAGGGAATCGAGACGGAGGAACACCTTGCGATGCTTCGCGAGATGGGGTGCGATTACGGACAGGGGTACCTGTTTTCACCGCCGCTCTGTGCGGACGACACGCGGATGTTATTGGAGAAAAGGCCACGCTGGTAAATCCCCCCGCCTCCGGCGCGCCCCCTTCGATGAAGAGGGCTCCTGTTCGATAGGCTTTCGGCCGGGTATTTAACGGAGTTGCGTTTACTGTAACAAAGCACACCATGAATAAGGCTCCCCTTTATCAAAGGGGATACGTAACCCACAGGAGGTGTTACTGCCAGCGTTGCGACAGGAGGTCGCGTCCTTAACCGGCCCGGAGGACGAGAAGATTTCAAAAAGTTCGAATAAAAACCAACCGGTATTTTTGATAAAGCTCCCCTTTATCAAAGGGGAGCTGCCGGAGGCTGAGGGGATTCAGACCGGGGCCCCGCCCTGAGGCGGTTGCTGCTGCGGGTTCCGTTTGCGCGGCCTGCGCGGACGGCGGCGCTTCTTCGGTTTCGGGGTTTCCGTCGGATCGGCGCATTCCGCCAGCGGTTTCAACGGCGGCTTCCGGACGCTCGCTCCGTGTGCGGATGCCGCCGGCCTGCTTCCGGCGGGTTCACCCGCCGGGCGCGAGAAGCGCCGCCAGTAGGCAAGCTGTTCTCCGTATTTCCCCGTCGCCTCCACCAGGATTTCGAAAAAGAGCATGGCGTGCGGGAAGTAGGCGTTGCCCGCGAATTTGTTCTCGAATTTCTTCCAGTTTTTTCCGCCGCCCGGGCGCATCAGGATCATCTGCCGGGCCGCCATATTGCAGATATTGTCCCACTCCTGCCGGGGCAGTCGGAGCTTCCCCGCCATCTCGCCGAAGCGCTCCTTGAGTAGAATGAAGGCCTCCTGGAAGGACTGCCTGCCGCCATCGGTTCCCGTTGCTTCCACGAACAGGTCATACAGGAGCGCGGTGATCAGCACGCTCACCGGCAGGTCCTCGCTCTTCGCGCGGCGGCGGTCGACCACCGCAAGACGCCTGGAAAGCCCGTCGTGGTAGCGCTCGGAAGCGAGTTCCGGCAGCCACTCCTGTAGAAGGCGGAAACGAATGAGGTTCCGCATGGTCCCCTCGGAGGCGCCGCAGCGGAGTATCTTGAAGAGCTCTTCGCGGAGGCGCTGATCGTTCGCCTCCTTAATGAGCGGGGCGCACGATCTCGCCGCCTTCAGGTCGGCCCCCGAGGGCTGGAAGTCGAGCTGTGCGCAGAAGCGGGCCGCACGGATGATGCGCACCGGGTCCTCGGTGAAGCGCGTAACCGGATCGCCTATCGAGCGAAGGAGTTTCTTTTCGAGATCGCGCAGCCCCCCGGTGTAATCGACCACCGACGAGTCGGCGCTGTTGAAATACAGCGAATTGACCGTAAAATCGCGCCGCTGCGCGTCCTCCTCGATAGCGCCGAAGACGTTGTTGGCGGCGTAGCGCCCGCCCTGGACTTCATCGGGATCGACGGCCGCGCGAAACGTCGCCACCTCCACGAAGCGGTCGCGGCTGATGTAGACGTGCGCGAGGCGAAACCGTCTTCCTATGAGAAAACACCGACGGAAGAGCTGTTTTACCTGCCGGGGACGCGCGTCGGTGGCGATATCGAAGTCCTTGGGCTTTTTGCCGAGCAGCAGATCGCGCACGCATCCCCCCACGAGATAGGCCTTGAAACCGCCGCGCCTGATCCGCGCCAGGATTTCGAGCACCTCGGGATCGATCGAACCCCTCGACATTATATGACGGTCGGTGGGAAGAATAATGGGGTATTTTTTACTGAAAATGGACAGAACGGAGATCATAGGGCGTGCCGGCGATATTTATAGTATGTGGGGACATTGTGAGGGCCCCTTTTGAATTTGTCAATCCCACCACGGATTATTATCGATATTTTCAGGGCACCGCCCTGCCCGCCGCCCGTCACGTTTACCCGAACCAGCGCATCAGTTCGGCCTGGTACCACGAGCCAAGCCGCGGCCCGTCGATATATCCGCAATGTCCGCCGTACCGCTGCATGATGATGCGCGAGTGCTCGTTTGTCTCGAGGGCACGGAAATCCGCGGCGGGCACCACCGGATCGTCCGCGGCCATGAGCACGGTAAGCGGCACCGCGGCGCGGTCAATGCAGCCGGCGGTAAGCGTGTAGCGTCCGAAATAGTCGGCGGCACCGGCATAGTCCGTGTAGCGGCGCACCAGCTCCCCGGTCATCTCCATGCAGGTGCCCATTCCCAGCATATCTGAAAAATCGTAGCGTTCCGGAAACAGCTCCTGTTTTTTCCGGAGCGAGCGCTTCCATTTTTTGAGAAAGTACGCCCGGACAAGAAGCGTCCGGTCGATGGCGCGGGTGCTCGCGAGGGGATCGAGCGGCGGATTGATCGCCACGATATGGCGAAGCCCCGCGACGGGCTCCCCGGCGCAGCGGGCCGCTATGCGCGCGGCGAAGCTTCCGCCCAGGGAAAAGCCCACCAGGAACGAGCGTGCGGCGAGCCCGGCGGCATGGCGAACCGCCGCGAAGACCTCGTCGATCAGCGTACCGAGGAAAAGGCCCTCGTTGAGGTGATGGCTGTCTCCGTGGTCACGGTAGTTGAGCCTGAACACGTGATAGCCGCGCGCGTAGAGGTATTCGCCCGTGCTGAGCACGTAGGCCGAGCGGGCGCTTCCCTCCCAGCCGTGCAGGATGATGACCAGGCCTTTCGGCGCTCCATCCCGCCGCCGCGACAAAAAGCCCTGCAGACGGACGCCCCCTCCGGCATCGACGATCAGCTCCTCCTCCACCGCCGCCAGAGCGGTGAAGCGCGGATTGCGAAAGCCGCTGGAATTGAGCATCGACTGGACAAACGCCCCGCGCAGGTACCACGGCGGCCTGAAATCGCCCTCAATCATCAAAATGTTCCGCCTTCATCTCGATCGTCGGGGCGTCCGCGCTGATCAATCTACGGGAGAGCCCCTCAACGGCCGGCAGCTCGTATTCGAAGAAATAGCGCATTGTGTAGAGCTTGCCCTCCAGGAAGGTCCGGGCGTCACCCGAAGCCCCCGCGTCCAGGGCGCGACGCGCGACGACGCCCTGCATCAGCCACTGCCAGGCGATGCAGATCACGCCCGCCATCTCGAGGTAGAGCGTCGCATCCGCCAGGAATCGGTCGATTTCGCCCTTCACGGCGTGTTCGACGAGCGAGCCGGTCACCTTCTTCTGGATCTCGACCGCCTCCTCGAGCCGGGCGGCATGCCCCGCAAGTCCGGGAAGGGACTTCGCCTCTTTCGCCGTCTTTGCGATTTCCTCCATGTAGAGGCCGAATGCCTTTCCGTTTTTCATCGTCACCTTGCGGCCGAGCAGGTCCATCCCCTGAATCCCCGTGGTGCCCTCGTGGATTGGATGAATGCGCGCGTCGCGCATGTACTGTTCGACCGGGAACTCGTCGCTGTAACCGTAGCCGCCCAGGCACTGTATGGCCTGGCTCGTCGAGACTATGCCCATCTCGGACGGATAGCTTTTGACGATCGGCGTCAGGAAATCGAGCAGTAGTTCATAGCGCTCGCGCGTTTCGCCCTCGCCGGAAAGATGCAGGTCGACCAGCTTCCCGGCATAGATCATGAGCGAGAGCGAACCCTCGGCGATCGCGCGCTGTTTCAGGAGCATCCGCCTGATGTCGGCGTGTTCGATGATGGGGACCTGCGGCTTCGATGCGTCCTTTTCGGTGAGCTTCCGGCCCTGAAGGCGTACGCGGGCGTATTCGAGCGAGGCGTAGTACGCGGCCGTGGCGATTGCCGTGGCGCCCATGCCCACGCCGATGCGCGCCTCGTTCATCATCTGGAACATGTACGAAAGGCCGCGGTTTTCCTCGCCGACCAGAAATCCGCGGCAGTCGTTCTCCTCGCCCATGCTGAGCTGCGCGATCGGCGCGCCGCGGTACCCCATCTTATGATAGCAGCCCGTGCAGTTGACGTCGTTGAATTCCAGGGCCCCGTTCGCGGCAACGCGCTTCTTCGGCACCACGAAGAGCGACAGGCCCTTCACTCCCGCCGGCGCCCCTTTAACGCGCGCGAGCATGAGGTGCACGATATTGTCGGCGCAGTCGTGATCGCCGGCCGAGATGAAGGTCTTCTGTCCCCTGACGAGGTAATAGCCGTGCGCCGTCGGTTCGGCCGAGGTCGTAACGTCGCCAAGCGAGCTTCCGGCCTCGGGCTCGGTGAGCGCCATGGTCCCCTGCCACGTACCGGCAACCATCTTTTCGGCGTACGCCTTCCGCAGCTCCTTCGATCCGAATGAATAGATGAGCCGCGCCGCCCCCGAAGCGAGCCCGGGGTAGACGCTCAGCGAATAGTTCGCGGCGGCCATCATGAACTGGCACGCGAAGAATATGGACACCGGGATCTGCTGGCCGCCCATATCGTACGGGAAGACCGCGTTGATCCAGCCGCCCTCACCGGCTATCCGCATATAGTCCCTGACCGCGGGATGGACCGTTATGCCTCCGTCAATGAAGCGCGGCGGGTTGCGGTCCATTTCCGTATAATACGGGTACAGGTGCCCGGTCGCGATCTTCTTCGCCGTGTCGAGCAGGATGTCGAAGGTCTCCCTTCCGTGGTCGGCGTAATACGCGGAGCCGGCCAGGGACGCGACATCGTGGACGTCGTAAAGGGTGAAACGCAGGTTCCGTTCGCTGAAAAATTTCTCCGCCATGGCAATGCTCTCCTCTATTCCAGAAATTGATTATGGTCAGGCGCCATGAACCCGTATTCCGGCCTTCATTGCGCGAATTGCCGCTTACATCTCACGCCCGGCCTTCGCCCCCTCGTGAATGGCCTCGATCAGCCTCCGCGGCTGAACGGCGTCGCCGACGACAATGCACGGGCATCCCGCCTTTGTGCACGCCTCCTCGAGATCCCGCTGTGAACGCGCCCCCAGCGCCGTTACGACCATGGCCGCGGGCTCCGATAATTCCTTTCCATCCAGTTCATAGCGCACCCCGTCGGCATCGATCGACGTGACCCTTGCGCCGAGAACGAGCCTTCCGCCCTTCTTGAGCCTGCGGTGCAGCCAGTAGCCGTGCGCGGTGAACGGCGGCACCGGCGGCGCGGCGCTCATCTCCAGAACGGCCACCGCGATACCCCGCTCCATCAGGAAATCGGCGGTCTCCATGCCCACGTAGCCCGCGCCCAGCACAACGGCCGGGCTCTTCGCTTCGGCCTTTCCGGTAAGCACATCGCGGGCGTCGCGCACGATTGGCCCGTCGATCCCCGGTATCGGCGGCGTCGAGGGAAGCGCGCCCGAGGCGAGAATCACCGTCTCCGACGCACCGGAGGCAATCATCTCCCCGGTTACGGCTGTCCCATAGCGCACCTCGACACCCGCTTTCTCCGCCATCCGCCGCGCCCAGCGGGTCCATTTCGCCAGGCCCTCCTTGTGCGGCGGCCTGCTCGCCGATACCAGCTGCCCGCCCGGTTCCGCGCCGCGTTCGAACACCGTTACGCGATGGCCGCGCGCGGAGGCCTCAAGCGCCGCCGAAAGCCCGGCGGGTCCGGCGCCGATAACCCACACCTCCTTCGCGGCGGGCGCCTTTTCGCCGGTGCGCCGGTACTCGTACCCGCAGTCCGGGTTGATGCTGCACGTCGCGGCGCGCATCTCGAAGTTCAGCCGGTCGATGCATCCCTGGTTGCACGAGAGGCACCAGCGGATGTCGTCATACGCTCCGGCCCGCGCCTTCACCAGCACGTCCGGATCGGCCAGCAGCTGGCGCCCGATGCTTATAAGGTCGGCATCGCCGCGTTCGATCGCGGCATCGGCCGTGCGCGGGTCGGTGATCCTGCCCACGCCGATGACCGGCACGGCAACGACTTCCTTTATCTCCCGCGCGCGGAAGAGGTTAAAGCCCTCCTCCATGTCGGATGAGGCGATGGTGAGCCCGCCCGGCGTGGAATACACCCCGAGCGATACGTGCAGCGCGTCGGCGCCCGCCTCCACAAGCCGCGGCGCCAGCCATTTCATATACCTTAAATCATACCCACCCCGAATGAGCTCGTCGGAAGAGACGCGGATGATGACGGGGAAGTCCGGTCCGATTTTTGCCCGGACCGCGCGGAGCAGTTCGATCGCGAAGCGTGCGCGGTTTTCGTCCGAGCCGCCGTATTCGTCGGTGCGCCTGTTCGAAAACGGAGAGAGAAACTGGCAGACGAGATAGCCGTGCGCGCCGTGGACCTCGACGGCGTCGAAACCGGCGTCGCGCGCGCGCCGTGCGGCCTCCGCGTATGCCGCAATAACCTCGCCGATACGCGCAACGGACATCGCCTCGCAGGGCTGGTTAAGGATCGCGCTGGGGACGTCCGACGGCGCTTCCGGCATCGCGCCCGCAAAGTCCTTCATGGTCTCCCTGCCGGCGTGATGCAGCTGGAGCGCGATCGCCGCCCCTGCAGCATGAACGGCACCGGCGAGCGCCGCCAGGCCCGGAATGTGATCGTCGCTCCACGCGCCGATCTCGGCGGGAAAGCCCTTGCCGCGCGGGTCGACCGCGCAGACCTCGGTGATGATGAGTCCCACTCCTCCCCGCGCGCGCCGCTCCAGGTATCGGATGAGGCGATCGCTCACCGTACCGTCCCTGTTGCCGTAGCCGGTACCCATGGGCGGCATCACCGCGCGGTTTTTCAGCTTCATCATATTGATCGTTACAGACGAGAATAAATGCTCGAGCTTTCCGCTCATAATTTCCTCCATATACGGGGCAGGCGCATCCAGCCCCCTTCCTTACACGAATCTTTAATCTTTAATCTTTAATCGCCAATCGCTCCCAGAAGCCGGAGAAGCGCCCGCTTCATATCGTTGCGATACGATTCCGTGTCCTCGTCATTCACGTAAAAGTG
>JBFZEY010000132.1:0-4506 GCA_041306625.1 Spirochaetota bacterium
GGATGAGCACGCCGAACGCGTCGCGCGGGTGGATGAAAAGCTCCTTCCATACTCCGCCGGGATATTCGTGGTAGCCGAAGTAGGGGATGCCGTTGTCCTCCAGTACTTTGCGGGCCTTCTGGATGTCGGGGGTCTGGAGCGTTATGTGATGCACGCCTCCATCGCGGTTTTTCAGGAAGCCGTCCAGAAAACTCCCTTCGCCGGTCGGGTTCAGTATCTCGAGCCTGGTGAGGTCGCCGAGCGAGAATATCCTCCAGACGTACTTCATGCCGGGGTCCTCGGCCGCGGCGCCCTGCACGACGCCGAGCACGTCGCGGAAAAACCGCATGGCCTTTTCATAATCGCGCACCGCGATGGAAACGTGGTCTATTCGTGAGATCATGGGATCCCTGCCAGGAATGTTTTCAAACGGGGCGGCAAACTGTGCCGGCCGGTATATAGCGCGACCATAAACCGGAAGCGCGGTCCGGGCAAGCAGATTTTTGAGGATGGGCGTCGCGCCGGGATGACGGCCTAAACGGCCTCGGCCATCCGGACGATGCGTGAACCCGCCCGTGCGGACTCACGCGCATACACGCCTTCCAGGCGGGTCGCGCACCGGTTGATTTCATGTTCGGACGCGATCCGCAATCCCTCCGCCGAGAAGGCCCGGTAGCGGGACGCATCAGCGAGGATATCGAGCGCACGATGTGCCATTTCTTCCGGATCGAAGGGGCGGGCGATGAAGCCATTTTCCCCATGGTGAATGAGCTCGGGGAGCGCGTACGCGTCCACGCCCACACAGGGCAGGCCGCTTGCGATGGCCTCCAGCACCACCAGTCCCTGTGTCTCCATGGTGGATGCGGTGAGGAAGAGGTCGTAGCGCGGATAGAGTGCGGGAAGGTCCGCGCGCGCGATAAAACCGGTGAACTCCACCGAGTCGGCGAGACCGAGGCGCGTGGACATGGCTTTCAGCGATTCGAGCGCGGGCCCGTCTCCGACGATGGAGAGAGTGGCACCCGGCAATTCACGGCGAATCCGGGTGAAGGCGTTCAACACCACGTCGCAGTTCTTTTCAAACGAGATACGGCCGACGTGCAACAGGCGCGGAGGCGTTGACGGGCGCTCCTTCACGCTCCCCCGGAACACGCCCAGGTCCATCCCGTTGGAGATCACTTCGATCGGCGTAGCGACGTGCTGCTCGAGGAGCATGTTCTTTATCCTATGGCTGGGGCTGATGATAAGGTCCTCGCGCTCGTAGAGCCAGTTGCACGATCGCTGAACGGCCCGCTGCGCAAGGGTCTTTTTGTTGTTGCGTGCGGGGGACACCCGATCGGTCGTTCCCCGGAGCGAACGGTAGAACGCAATAAGCCGGTCGATCTTCAGCAGTCGCGCCGGCGAAAGATAGGTGGTCTGTTCGGAGACAAGGGTGTGATAGGTGCCGATCGCAGGGACCCCGTAATACCGGGCCGCGATGATGCCGTAGATTCCCATAAGCCCGGGTGACTGTATGTGTACCAGGTCCGCGGGGAACATCGTCATCGCCTCCCTGATCTTTCTGAATAGCGGGAATACCACTTTGATGTCGGGATATGATGGAAGGGCGAAATTACTGAAGCGTACGATTTTTACGCGCTCCCCAAGTTCCATCGGGTCGTCATCGCCGTACCGGGGACAGCAAATCACGAAATTATGCCCACGGGCCGACAGTATCCGCGAAAAGTTCTCGACCGAAACCGCCACGCCGTCGATCTTGGGAAGAAATGTATCGGTAAATATGACGATATTCATGGGCCCCTCCATGGTTTTTCAATTGAAACATAGGGCAGGGTGTTTAAGAAATTATGAATTATCCGTGCGTTTGTTATAAAACCCGTCGGGTCCGACCCTCGGGTGCATATTCTGCGGAATGATGCTGTTCATTGAATTATTATGGAGGAGCACATGATTGATGTTGTCGGAATCGGTTCGGCGCTCATGGATCTCACGATCCGCGTGGATGATGGGACGCTTGAGCGGCTCGGATTAAAGAAGGGT
Organism: Spirochaetota bacterium; assembly: GCA_041306625.1. Classification (GTDB taxonomy): domain Bacteria; phylum Spirochaetota; class UBA4802; order UBA4802; family UBA5368; genus MVZN01. Next base: position 2,017 of record JBFZEY010000132.1, read on the forward strand.
ACCATGCGCCTCGTGGACGCGGACCAGAGCCGCTCGATTCTCGAGGCGCTTGACGGATACCCGATGGAGAAAACCCCGGGCGGCAGCGCCGCCAATACGGTGGCCGGTGTCGCGACGCTGGGAGGCTCGGCCGTCTTTATGGGAAAGGTCGGTGGCGACGAATTCGGCGATTTTTACAGGGATGAGAGCGAACGCATCGGTATCGCCATGCGGCTTGCGCGCCACCAGGCCATGACGGGCCATGCCATCACGCTCATAACCCCGGACTCCGAGCGCACCTTCGCGACCCACCTGGGGGCGGCGGTCCATTTCGCAAGTGACGATGTGATCGAGGACGAGATCCGCGCGGCGCGCGCACTCCACGTGGAGGGCTATATGCTGGAGGGTTCCATGAAAAAGGCCACGCTCCACGCGATGGAAATCGCCCGTAGAAACGGCGTGAAGGTGTCGATCGACCTGGCCGATCCTTCGCTGGTCGAGCGCAATCTGGACGAGTTCAGGAGGATCGCCAGGGACTACGCCGGCATACTCTACGCCAACGAGGATGAGGCCTCGGCGTTTACCGGCGAGAGCGGTGAGAAGGCGCTGGCACTGATGGCCTCGATGAGCGAAATCGCGGTGGTGAAGCTCGGAGAGAATGGGAGCCTTATCAGGAAGGGAGCGGAGGTGCATCGCGTAGAGCCGTACAGGGTCGCCGTCGTCAACACCAACGGCGCCGGCGACATGTATGCCGCGGGAATGCTGTACGGCCTTTCGCGCGGGCTCGCGCTCGATAAGGCCGGAAAAATAGCGAGCTACACGGCGTCGCGTGTTGTGTCGCAGGTGGGCGCGCGCCTCTCCTCGCGGCCCGACCTCGGTCAGATCGGTATGTAGATGGTCCTTCCCGGGCGAAGATTCGCCGGGTTCTGGATATTGTTGATAAGGATGATCGATTCGGGCCTGCTGTTATAGCGCCGGGCTATGTGGTTTATCGATTCGCCGCGGCGCACCACGTGCTTCCTGATCGAGGTAAACTTTATCGCGTAGCTCATCTCCTCGTCTTTCTCGAGGGCGAGGATGGCTTCCGCAGGGAGCTTCAGCCGGTAGGCGCGCTCGTAGATGGGGGTGAGTACGGTCTTGAGCTGCGGATTGAGCGCCCGTATCTCGTCCACCGTGGTGCCGGCAGCGCGCGCCAGGCGCTCGAGATGCGCGGGGAACTCGAGTTCGATCACGCCGGTCTCGCGCGCATCCGTTCCCCCGAGTTCTTCGGCTATGCCGAATATGTCCTGGTTCCTGTAAATTACCAGGAGCGCGGCGTAGCGCGCCACGTACTCGGAGGTCTCTTTGCGCAGGGCCCCTCTTTTATTGAGGCCGGCGAGGGTACTGACGCGCGTTCTGTTCATTGCACGCCTGACGTGCCCCGCGCCCCCGTTATACGCCGCAAGCGCCAAATCCCACGACCCGAACACCGACTGGAGATTTGCCAGGTGGCGCATGGCGGCAATCGTGGACTTCTCCACGTCGCGCCGTTCGTCCACCCACGCGTCGTTCTGAAGTTGAAGTATCTTCGCCGTCGGGCCGAGAAACTGCCACAGGCCGACCGCTTTGCTCCGCGACACGGCCTGGGGGCTATACCCGCTCTCGAGAAGCGGAAGAAGCGCGATATCGGGCGGCGCGCCGGGGGTGTTCCGTACGATAAAGTCCACCTCGTCGAGGTAGAGCCTGGAGCGCCGGATGGCGCGGACCACATAGGGGCGCCCCCGTGTAAGGTACACATGGATGAACCTGCGCACCTCGGGATCGTCGCAGATGGAGAGATCGTTCACCGCGTCGAAAAGGCATTTTTCGTCTGACGGCGGCGCGGTCGTATCGGCCGTTATGGGCCTGCGGGCGTCCTGGCGGGGGATCCGCGCCAGCTCACGAAGGCTCCAGGCGAAGAGATGGTCAATGGAGGGCGCCGGCAGCGCGAGCATCAGGACGGCGGCACATGCCATCAGCGCGAATTTTTTTTTTCGGGGTTGTATGCGCATAGAGTGCACCATTGTGGCCTAAATGGGCGTCATGACAAGACTATTTTTCCCGGGGGCTCTCGTTTGCCGCCGTACCTCGCGCATGCTATCATGTCCGCTTCGGGTTCCTGGTTTCGGCGTGGGTAGAGGGTCCACACCCGCATGCTTTGAATTGCCGGACGGAGCGCCTGCGGAATAATTCCGTATATCCCGCTATCACAATAGTGCCATTTATAAAAGATTTGTATAATTATGAGACGAGCCTGTCCGCACCCGTCCGGGCTCGGAGGGAATCCGGTTTCCCCCGGATTTACCGGGGGTAAAATATTTTGGTTGCAAATAATATGGCATCCGGGCATATTATTGTATTACAAAAGATGCATATATAAATTTACGTAAGAGGGGTGGCCTAAATGAAAGATCCTAAGAAAGACGCTCTCTGCAGGGATGCGTACGAAAAGCTTCTGCCCAATATAGCCGATTATGTGGCCCTCTACGCAAA
>JBFZEY010000133.1:0-8593 GCA_041306625.1 Spirochaetota bacterium
CGCTCCAGGATACACATGTTTGCTCATTATAGCTCCTTCAGGCAAAAGCTCCCGGAAGGAACGAGCCCCCTGATCTCAGCGTTTATTATCGGTACGATCTCACGGTGCCGGTCGGGCGAGAGGCCCAGAAACGTGGCGAAGAGAATCTGCAGGATGTCACCGTGCGACACCAGCAGGATGGTCTTTCCGGAATAATCATTTTCGCACCCGCGCACCGCCGCAAGCGCCCTGCTCCGGACCGCGGCGGGAGATTCCACGCCTGCGGCCTTGTTGTCCGGATTGCCGCTGTCGGCCTTCCAGACCTCGGAGTACAGCGTATCATCACCCCCGTCATATTCTCCGAAAAAACGCTCCCGTAACAGCGGCGTAAGAATTATCCGCTCCACCTTCACGCACTCGGCAACCGTTTCCGCCGTCTGCCGGGCGCGCATAAAATCGGAGGAGCACACAACGATATCGCTCGCCCCCGAGAAATACCGCGGCACCGCCCCTCTCACCTGCCGGAATCCCTCGGGAGTGAGCCCGCACGATCCGAGGCCCTCGTTCGGGGAACTGCAGATAAAGCGACCGATATTGGCCTGGCTCTGGCCATGACGCATGATAAAGTACTCATTGGCCAGATGAAGACCGCCGTACCGGTCGCTATCGTTCTTCCCGGTCATCATATTCAATGGTAAAGGAGGATCCTTTCGACACCGAAAAACCACCCATTTAGTCCGCGAGCGTTACCCGCACCTCGAACCGAATGGGAGTACAGCAGAAATGGTCCCCTCGCACCGGATCGTTTCGATCGTCCCTGTGGAAGTCGTCGAGCAGGCTCCCCGCCAGTGAAAAACCCGACACTCGTTTCTTCTCGACATCGAGTCGTTCAACCTCGAAAAGCCGGCCCGTGACCGGATCGACGAACCAGGCCTGTACCTTCTCCTGTGGTACGGGGCGCGACAGAAGCAGGCTGAAACAGACCGTATCGCCCTGGAAATAGATATGGTTGAAGAGGTCCCTGTTGGTGCCTTTTTTTCTGAACGGACGGAGCTGATAGACGAGCGTCCCGTCAGCGATGGCGCCGCCCGGCTCCAGGCGCGAACCGAGCGAAAATTCGCGCACTACCGGGCCCTCCGCCGGGCAGAAAAGCACCGCGGCTGAAACGAGGACAATCACGACCGCGCGGGATATACCGCGGATAACGACGGGCTTAGTCATCGATATCGATTCTCCACCATCCCCTCAACGCAAGTTCGTCGTCGCGAAAAAATGAATACCTGGCGAAATAGGCGGCAATTCGCGCCCGCGCATCACCCCCCAGTTCGACCCCCTCTGACGAAATAAGGATTTCCGGGAAAACCGCCTCGATTTCCTTCCGGGGAAACCACCCGTTCAGCGGCCTGTATTTGGCTAAAACGTAAAGGAACAACGGCTCAAATATTTTTACGGCCGCCGCAATCTCCGGGGGCGTGGGGTCCGGCACGTTGAGGCAGGCGGTGAAGTGATCGAATTCGACGAACGGATAGAAGGCCGCGGACACCGGGAACACATCGTCCAGGGCGATCCGGCGGTGAAGCTCCATCGTCGCCTCGCGGTAGCCGGTGTCATCGAAGATCGCATAGGTGTGAAAATACTGATCGGAATCGGTATAGGTGGAATCCACCAGCCGCACCGGAGCGAAATCGGCTTCGGAGGCCGCGCCCTTGCGGACAGGTACGAGCCTGGACTTGAAATAAATCCGATCGGTATAATACGCCGGATAAAAATCGGTCCCTCCCTTCTCGATGAATTCATCCGCGCCGCCGCCATAGCGCAGGTCGATGCGGAAAAGATGTACAAAATCCAGAAAGGCGCCTTCGACCCGACGCGCGAACTGCAGGCTGTGCTGGTGTGCCGCCGAGACCGGACCGGTAATAAACCGGCGTCCGCCAAGATACGCCGGGATAAACCGGGCGACATCGGCGAGAACGCCGGCGGCAAGTCCCGGATCGATCTCCTTGACGGGAAGTCGGGGAATCCCTATCCGGCCATCAAGGAGTACGAACTCGTTCTTGATGACATTGATAAAAATGGCGCCGGTGTCGTTTGCCACCGACTCGTCTATACCATCAAGGACGCCCTGTATTTTTTCGACCATATCCATTGTATGCGCCGCTCAAGCAGGAGATTATACCGAACGTGTATGCCCCGCGCCACTCTAAAAAGCAAATAAAAAACCCGCCACACGCCCTAATTCCCTTGACAAACGCCTTTCCCGATCTTTCAATAATCGGGCCTGTCATGTAATTCCAGACCATCGGCCTTACGGCGACAGCGATGGAATATGGTCCCGCGAGGACGCCGGGTTCGTGGCAGGTTCGATGATTGGAATCGCGGAGGGATAGCCGCGGCATTTCACCCGACGCTCACCAGCCGGTCTTCGCCGACAATATGCGCTGAAGGCGCCGAATCGGAAAACAAGGGATCCCAGAGTAACAGGTATGAACACATTGATAAACATCGGTGTCTCCCAGATGGGAGCATCCTCCAGTCCGACCGTATTGCGAACGATACTGGGGAGCTGCGTCGGCGTCTGCATATATGACAGGATGAAAAAAGTCGGCGGGATGGCGCACATACTGCTGCCCAACAATCCAGGAGACGGCAACCCAGAAAAATACGCCGACAGCGCCATCCCCCTGCTCATCGCCCGCCTTGTCAGGGACGGGGCGAATAAAGAATTCCTCTCGGCAAAGCTCGCGGGCGGGGCCTCGATGTTCAAGTTCAACGCGAGCGTAACGCTGGGACAAATCGGCGAGCGGAATGTCGAGGAAAGTAAAAAGATTCTTGAAAAGAGCAACATACCCGTGCTCGAGCAAGACACCGGGGGCAACACGGGAAGGGTCATCGATTTCTTCCTCGAAGACGGCCGAATGAAGGTCAAGGCCGGGGGCCAGGAAAAACTTTATTACAAAGTATAACCATATCGCGGAGCAAACCAATGCATGCACATATACAGCAAAGAATCCAGGGAATTATCAATAATCTCGACCAGCTTCCCTCCATCCCGGATGTGGCCAGCAAGATCCTCACCATGGTCAACGACCCCGATGTTGCATTCAAGGCCATTGCCGACGAGATTTCGAAGGACCAGGCCATCACGACAAATATACTGAAGCTCTGTAATTCCGCGTACTTCAGCAAGGGCAAGGAAATCTCCTCGATCGACCGGGCGATTGTGACCCTCGGCATCAAAGAGGTAAAGGATATTGTCGTCGTGGCGGCTACGCGCGAGGTTCTGAATAAGATTATCGTGGGATACGACCTCGCGCGCGGCGAGCTGTGGAAACACGGAATCGCCGTGGCCGTCCTGTCGAAAAGGATCGCGGTTTTAAAGAATAAAAAAAGCATCGCTGACATAGCCTTCACCGGCGGGATAATCCACGACGTCGGCAAAACGGTCCTCGCGCTGTTCGTACAGAATACTTTCAAGGAGATTCTCGAACTGGCGCAGACCAGGCAGATTCAGTTCGTTGCGGCCGAAAAAGAAATAATGGGCTTCGACCACCAGGAGATCGGGGAAAATATCCTCAATAAATGGAAATTCCCCGAGGTCCTCAAGTCAATTGTCCGTTACCACCATCAGCCTGACAAGGCGCCGGTGGAATTTCTTCCTATTGTCTCTATTGTCCATATCGCCAATACGCTGTGTCTAATGGCGGGGGTCGGCATCGGCGCGGACGGGCTCTATCATGAACTGAGCGACACGGCCATAAAATCGCTGGGCATTACCAATCGCGAAATGGAAGAGTTGTACGGGGACATGCCGCAGGTCCTGAACCAGGCCTCCGGCATCCTCTGAGGCGTTCGATACCATGTTTCTCATAAAGGCATGCCCTTCCTGCGGGCCGGGATTGCGCTTCCCCATAGACAAGGGTAAGATTCGCGTACGCTGCGCCTGCGGTCACGATTTTATCGCCGATCCCGACAATCCGGCCCTGTACACTAACGCCCGGTTCGACGTTAGACACGGAAAAAGAGAAAAAGGGACCGCCTGCGGCCGTTTCAGGGATTTTTTCGGACAAGTGGACATTGGAGAAACCCGTGAAGCGATCATCATCGGCCTGCTTTCCATTAAGTACAAGCTCCAGAACTTCCGCCTCCTCCCTGCGGCTGAACAGCGCCGGATAACGGCAATCGTCGTCATCATCCTCCTCGCGATTGTTCTCATCGGATATATGCTCTGCGGCAGAAACACCGTCCCGGCGGTCGAGGGCATGGTCCTGTGAATCCTTTCGTAAATTCCACCGCCGACTATCACCGCCATCATCTTGAATCACTCGGCTGGGAGCTCACGGTGTGCAACATGCTCCAGCAATCGTCGAGTCCGTGCAGGCGGATTCTTGCGGAAAACAAGACCTATGGGTCGCACCTTGAGGCACTCCTGTCGCGGCATGTCGACTGGAACGATGTCCGCCGGGCACTCGAGGTCGGCGGGGGATACGGATACCTTATGCGGGACCTCATCGAGGCGCACCCGCGACTGGACGCGGTCATGCTCGACATCTCACCCTTCCTGCTCGATCGACAGCGAGAAACCCTGGGAGAAAACCGGGCCGAATTTCTGCTCCAAGACTTCCTCGATCTCGATGCCGGACGGCTTTCCGGATTCGACCTGGCCATCCTCAACGAAAACATCGGCGATTTCCCTGCGCTCTGCGACCTTACGGCCGGGGCCCTCGACGGAACCTGCGCCGGGCGGGATCTGGAAATTACCCGACGCCTCATCCGGGACTACGGCCTCGATTATCCGGAAGGACCGTTCGTATTCAACCTGGGTGCGGCGCTGGCGGTCGAAAAGCTGTGCGGTGCGCGCATAAGGACGCTGTACATAAGCGAACACAGCTGCGAGGCGGTCGTGCCGCCGGAATACCGGCCCTTCATCCACATACCTTCACCGGGATACCCCGAAAGGATACGCCTGAAGGGCCACGACGAGTACACAATAAAATTTTCTCATCTCGAACGGATCGCCCGCGCCGGTGGATACGAATGCCTGCGCGGACCATATGCCGATTTTTTACACGTCGAGTGGACGGACGAGGTGCGTTTCATTATGAGGTCGTCCTCGGGGCGGGACCACCACGAGGCCATCCGCCAGTTCATCGAGGACCTGTACCGGTACGAATACCTGCTCCTGCGGAGAAGGGGATGAGGCCAGGCTCTACCCTAGCTCGGCCGCGCGCATCATTAGGTGACGATAATACCTGGACTTCACGTGGTTGGCCTGTTCGATCTCATCGATCTTCTTTTTCAGCTCGTCCTTCTTCAGCCTGTTGATCTTTTTGTTTTTGGCCGCCGCGGCCGCCTTGTTTTCTTCCGCCATTTGTTCCTCCTCGAAAATTAGTGACGCGCGCCACGCTTCGCGTCAGGCCTTGAGGGCCTCGAGCGCTTCCTTGAATTTGGGCACGGCACGCTGGATTACGTTTTCGGAAACGCAGTAGGCGATCCGGAAATATCCGGCGCCCCCGAAACCCGATCCGGGAACCGTGAGTACATTAAACTTCTGAAGATGCCCGACGAAGGCCACGTCGTCGGGCATGGGCGATTTGCAGAAGATATAAAACGCGCCCTCGGGTTTGACAAAATCGTATCCGGCGAACTTCAGGCCCTCCATCAGGAGGTCGCGCCGTTTTTTATAGATATTCACGTTTACCGACACGCCGGTGAGCCGCGCCACCGCGCGCTGCATGAGCGCCGGTGCGTTCACGAAACCGAGTATGCGCGTCGAGAGGATGAGCCCCGACAGAAGCACATCGGCCTCGACGCACCCGGGGTGTACGGCAATATACCCGATCCGTTCGCCCGCCACCGAAAGCGTCTTGGAGTACGAGGTCACCACGATCGCCTGCGTGCAGTGCTTGAGTATGCTCGAAACGCGAAGGCCGTCGTAGACGATTTCGCGGTATGGCTCATCGGACACCAGGTAAATGATGCGGCCGGTGTAATCCATATGTTCCTTTATCAGCGCGCCGAGGGCCTTTATGTCCTCCTCCGGGTAGACGCGTCCGGTCGGATTGTTCGGCGAATTGACGAGTATCGCCCTGGTCTTCGCAGTGAGCGCAGAGCGGATGTTGCCTATGTTAAGCGAAAAATCCGGGTTCGTGTCGGCCAGCACGATCTGTCCCCGATGATTGTCGATATAGGTGCCATATTCGACAAAGTAGGGTCGCGGAACCACCACCTCGTCTCCCGGATCGAGTATCGACTTGAAAATGACGTTAAGAGCGCCCGCCGCTCCGCAACTCATAACCACGTGTTTCCCCTGGAGATCGACGCCCTGCTCTTTCGATACCCGCCCCGCGACCGCCTCGCGCACGTCGTCGAACCCGGCGTTTGGCATGTAGCCGTGCGCTCCCCGCTCGTTCTTGTCGATAAGGGACTTCAGCGTGTCGCCGAACTCGACCGGCGGACTTAAGTCAGGATTTCCCAGGCTGAAATCGAAGACGTTCTCCTCGCCGAACTGCGCCTTGAGCCTGATCCCCTCCTCGAACATCTTACGGATCCATGACGATTTGCTCACCGAATCACTGATCTTCGCTGCTACGGGCATGGTGCACCTCTCGATCGATAGTGTGGTCCGATCAGCAAAACTGTTTTTCGGGCTATAATCAAGCACTTTTCTTCTTGAAAATAATCACCACCGTCGTATACTGCGCGAAAAGAAGGTTCCGAGGCCCCTCCATGAATATCGACAGTGCTTCATCACGATTCGGCCTGCCGCCGATTTCACGGTTCGTTTTCGGCCTCGTCGGAATAATCGCGGGTTTTATCCTCTGCAGACTGCTTTTTGCCGGTTTCACGGTGTCGGACGCGTCTATGAGTCCGAATTATAAAAGCGGCGACCGTGTGTATGCCCTCAGAGTCGGGACGCCGCGTGGTGGCGATGTCGTACTGGTGGAAAGCCCGGTCGAGGCCGGGAAATACCTGCTGAAAAGGGTCGCGGCCGTCGAGGGCGACGTCATCGAGCTTCGGAACAGGGTGATTTATATTAATAACGAGCGTGCGCAATTCAAATGGAAGACGGTTTCGACCGATACTAGAGTATTCCCGATGAGCTTCTCCGGTCGTGACAACATGACCGCGGTGAAGATCGAGCGGCACTCATTTTTCCTGCTCGGTGACAATGTCGATCATAGCTTCGACAGCCGCGAGTTCGGACCGGTCACGAAAGAAAGCATAGTCGGAAGGGTGATATACAGACATTGAAAGACCCGCTATCCTGAATGAAAACCACACTGAGAGAGAAACTGCGCTGGATCGCCGATGTGTTGGACACGCTGCGCAAGGAGCGCGTTTCGCGGCTCCTCTTTTTTCTCCTGGCCACCGTCACTGTTTTCGGAACGGCTGTTTATTACTTCGAGTACCATGAGCCGGGCGCACTCATCAAGACGATCGGCGACGGCATCTGGTGGGGCTTCGTCACCATCGCCACGGTGGGTTACGGCGACAAATTCCCGGTCACCTGGCCCGGAAGGGTCCTCGCCGTGCTCATGATGGGAAGCGGCATGATCCTCACCATCATCATCTCCGGCACCATCGCGTCAATCCTCGTGGAACGAAAAATGAAGGAGGGCAAGGGATTGCAGAAAATTAACCTGAGCGACCACCTTATCATATGCGGATGGAACCAGAACGCCGTACGGATACTGCACGGCCTGCAGGCGATTTGCGATAAGAACAAAAAGAAGGTCGATGCCGTGCTGGTAAACGACCTCGATATCGATGCCCTCAACGAATTGCAGTTTACCTACGCATCGAAGTTTTTAACGATAGAATTCGTGCGCGGCAACTTCACCCACGAGCAAACCCTTGAAAACGCCAACATCCGCAAGGCGCGCTCAATCCTTTTGCTCGCCGACGAGTCGGGAGAAAACTCACTAGGAAACGCAGACGAGCGCGTGGTGCTCGCCGCGTATACCATCAACAATATAAACCCGGGCGCCCGCATAAGCGCCGAAATCATCAATCCCCAGAGCGAGCAGTACCTCAAGCGCACGAGCGTGGAAAGCGTCGTTGTCAACGGCGAATTCAACAGTTTTCTGCTCATCAATTCGGCCATGCATCCCGGCGTCCCGCAGGCGCTCAGGGAATTGATGTCCTTCAACCTGGGACGCGGTGTCACCTCGCTTCCGATTCCGTCTCAGTACGTGGGTAAACACTTTCAGGACCTTTTCGGTTTTTTCCAGGATCGCGACGGGGGACTGTTGATCGGCATCATCTCGGAATCCAGGAAACTCTCAATCGACGATTTTCTCTCCGAAGATCCGTCTTCGATAGACGATTTTATAAAAAGGAAATTCGCCGAATCACAGCTCGACTACTTCGCGGACACGGGCGGAAAGCTCAATGTCATGGTCAATCCGGGATGGCACTACGTAATCCAGGGAAACGACCTCGCGCTGGTGATCGACGGGACGAAGGTGAAAGAATGACCGAGTTCGAAAAATTCAGGGGCATTGTAATACTCAGGGGTATTTCCGAGGCCGAGGCGCGGATCCTGTTTGACTATTGCAAGCGCGCAGTGTTCGAGAAAGGCGACCTCATCATGGAAGAGGGTGAGGAGCGCAAC
>JBFZEY010000134.1:0-3508 GCA_041306625.1 Spirochaetota bacterium
TTCAGCTTGAAATTTCGCGCATAGTCGCGGCAGGGGTCGAGCCCGGTTGAGTATGGTAAGTATATGCCGTCCTTCACGGGCCTACCAGGCGACTTCGACAGACCAGATGGGCTAATTGCGCTTACCGTCGCATCGTTACCGGCGCGGCTTTACCGGTCACGTACATCAGCAAGAAACATTCTCAATAAGCGAATGATCAATACCATGCACCTCTCTCGAATGCAGCAGTATGCATGGTAAATGCAACGATGTCAAAACCTTTCCATGCTCGATAAAAGACGACCACGCCATATCATTTCTGTCCTGCCTCTTAATAAGTATTCCCTTCTTTATAGCCAGGGACAAATATGATCAACCGCCATCCTGGTATTGAAGAATATCCATGGCTTCCGCGCTGAAGCCGCATATCATACAATTGCGGGAGAGAATCGGCTGTATTATTTGCTTTTATCCCGTTCCCTCGATATTCTCTAAATACATATAATAAATATCTCGAAAAATACAATCATCCAGGAGGGGTTAGCCATGCCTTCAAAGGTCAAGTGTGTACACTGTGGAACAGACGTATTTGAATTCGTTAATGAGTGTCCGAATTGCGGTAAACCGGTTGCGAATAAATGGGCTCCGACAAATTTATCAGCTTCCCCGGCATCATGGAAAAAGACCGATTCCAAGAAAAAGAGCCCTGTACCGTTTTTAGTTGCGGGAATTGCGCTTATTGCCATTGCTGTCGCAGCGTTCTTTCTTACCCGGTGAGTGAATCAATAAAAGGGGAGATGTAGAAAAAGCATCGTAAACCTGCCAGAGTTGTAAGCGGCAAACCACACCGAAGGAAGGAGTACGATTGAAACCTGATACGGGTCGGGTATTGTGAAAGCAAGGAGTGGGGGCCGGTGAATTTGATATAAACAATAGAAAAAATATTCCGGTATTACCCGAAACCCTAATTATTTTTCATCGTTGCTTTATCGAAATGCTTGTGAAAAATAAACTTCCCGGCACTGACTCCGTCAGGGAGCGCATATTTTTTCAATGGCAGGTGAACTCTTCCTGACCCGGTCCAGGCTTCTATTGCGCGTGATTACTCCTCTCGCAGATCCGTTCTCACCGCGGCAGTGTTTTTCTCGCCTCAGCCATCACGATCACGGGAATCCTGATGATACTATTGCCCATGAGCGAATCAACCAGCTTCTGCGGTACGCTTCGATAGAGGAGCCTTGCGCTCACGAGGACCTTCCCGGCTGGCGCCGTTGGCAGGTGGATTGCCTCCGTCAAGGTTCCCTTCGGCGGCACCCGGTGGTCCCTCAGCACCTCTCGCGCCTTTGCGAGATTCCCCACCGCGTTCCCCTTCCCGTCACCGAAAACCGTGTTAAACACGATGGCCTTCCCGGGCAGATAGCCACGCGCGTCGGCGACGCCGGTGGTGTAGACGCTCCTGCCGGCTCCATCCTTCACCACCACCTCGAGCCACATCTGGCGGATGTCGGAGACCCCCGTGGGGAGGTAATGCCCGGCTCCCGTATTCGTCACACGTACGAAAATCTTCCCCTCGCCGATTTTCGAGCCGTCGATGGAAAGCACGGCGGCGTTCCTGAGGCGCTCCACGGCCATGTCGGCCTTCACCCTGTCACCGTGCAGAGGAGGAATTACCGCGTTCCCTCCAACGAAATAATGCGTATAGATGTGTTCCCGATGCGGACCGTCCACTGCCGCGGTACCGGGATTCTTTGGCCGCGGAGTCGAACCCGTTGCCGGCACTCCCGGCCGTTGGTACATATGGCATCCCTGGCAGGGTACGTGCTCTTTCACGTTGGACGAATTGTATGGGCTTTTGCTCCATTCCTCGTAAGTGGTCTCCAGCTTTGTGCCGAACACCACATGGCGAACATCGTGGCAGACGCCGCATATCTCCGAGGATGTATGGAACTCCGAAAATGCATTTTTATGGAAATCGGATTTCGAGTCCCCGAATGGCCCTCGTTTGACGCCGGGGTCGGACTCGCCATTTCCCGGATCCAGCTTTATCTGGTTGTTGTATACCGCGTAGGCCCCCGTGGCGGAATGGCAGAAATCGCACTGGATACCCTGCCTCGCGATTTCCGGAACCCTGCCTGGTTCGTCACGCTCCTGTGACACGGTCTTTGGGAACCCGGTAAAAAAGCCGACCGGAGTATGGCATTTCACGCAGGATTCAGCCTCTTTGATCTCATCGGCGTCGGTAAGCCCCTTGAGATAATGGAAGGCGGCGGCCCGGTACAGCGCGTCCACCTGCGAGAGGTGGTGCATTGAGTTTTTCCACTGATCGTAGATGGCGTCATGGCAGCCCCCGCAGGTTTCAGGGGCGATAAACCGGGAAAGCTCGAAATGCTGGACCCTAGAACACGAAATCATGACCAGCGGGTATATCGAGCAAAGCGTCGCAAGGGCGATGACGATTGTTGTTTTTAAAATGGGTTTTCCCATCGTTACACCGCCGGACTTTAAATTTGCTGAAAAGTATACATGACGAAAGATAATTCTCAAGTAATATTTCACGTGCTTAATTGAGTGTTTTTCTGCGGCGGGAATGTTCCGGCATATGGTTCATTCGCATCCGGCACCGCCGGAGCCGCCGCTTGCGAAATCACTGGATTAGATTAAACATTCACGGTGCCGATGTCAATCCGAATGACAACGAATTGTGTGGACAGGAAGTCCGCGTGCCTGCACCATGTCAGCCTGCCGGCCCTAAACGGGATGTTTAAACAGGCCGGCGTGTTGCAGTTCAAAGCCGGTTCCGATACACTCCTGTTTGCTCCATGACACGCTGCGAAAACAGGGTGCGGCATCCTGAATTACTGATAACAGCAAATAACCATTATACCGCACGTGAAACCATGAAGATACTATTCCTGCACGACATCAACGGCTGTTTCGAAAAAGTTTACACCCTCCTGAGAGAAACCATCGCGGATATGTATCTGATCTCCGGGAACATTCTGGATATGCCTTTCTATTCGCAGGAGATGTCGGAAGAATTTTCACTATTATATGGTTATATCCTTGATATGAAGAAAAATCATCCACGGAGAGATCTGAGCCCGGTTGATTTTTCAGAATTTATTGTAAAGGAGAAAAAGGGATCTCCGGAATTAATTAAAAAATGCGACCACTATCTTGATCTTGCAAAAAGGGCGGATGTTTCCATGCTCCAGAAATATAGCGTTCTGGAAAAAATACTCTCATCAAAATACCAGCCGAACATTTACCTGCTGGCGGGTCAAAATGATATCGATCTGGGGCGAACAAATTTAAAAAACAGGAACCTCGCCGATCGCTGCATTGATTTCCATGGTTTAAGGATCGCCGGGATTGGTGTTAACGGCGAATCGCGGACATCACTTCTTTCAGGCAATCATGATTCAATAAATGATTTTATCGGCAGCTGCAATCCGGATATTTTTATCGCTCCTTTTGATTCGTTATCGGGGAGGGACGGCATACTCTTCCGTCCAATGAACGATTTTCT
>JBFZEY010000135.1:0-4677 GCA_041306625.1 Spirochaetota bacterium
ACCCCGGCCAGCCGTTCCGCCGCCCGTTCGACCGCGATGCGGTCTGCTCTGGACCTGTTGGATTCCACGACGCCCGCCTCAGCCGGAGGGACGGACGACGCGCCGTGAGACCGAGGGGAAAAGGCCGCTGTCGGTGTGCGGCAGAAAGAGCGCGGCCGTGTAATGGTCCATGTAGCGCGGATCCGCGCCGGGATCGATATAGGTCATGCGCCGCGCGATATCGCGCTGAAGCTCCCGATTCCTCGCGGACACCAGGAGACGGTACGATCCGGCAAGCGAGGCGTTGCCGATGTACGCAAAACGCTCGCGCGGCACGTCGGGCAGGAGGCCGATCGCCACGGCGTTTTCGATGTCGAGCGTTTTACCGAAGCCCCCGGCGATGTAAATACGCGATAAGTCCTTGTACGATATGCCGATGTTCTCGAGCATGAGCGCCGATGCCGCGTATATCGCCGCCTTGGCGCGCATGATATTCTCGATATCGATTTCGCTCACGATGATCGACCCGGCCACATCGTGATCACCGCGGAGCGCATACGACGCCCTCCTCCCCCTGAAAGCGATATGCCGCGCGTTCCGCGTCCGGTCCAGCCTGCCCGCCGCATCGAGCCATCCGGACAGGAAGAGTTCGGCGACCAGGTCGATCATCCCCGAGCCGCAGATGCCGCGCGGTTCGCCGCCTCCGATCACCGAGAACGCCGGCCTGCCGTTCGTCGGGTCCACCTTTACCGTGTTGATCGCTCCCGGGGCCGCGCGCATGCCGCAGTCTATGCCCCCTCCCTCGAACGCCGGCCCCGCCGAACACGCACAGGTCACGAGGAAGTCCCTGTTGCCGATGACGATCTCCCCGTTCGTCCCCACATCGATGAAGAGCGAGATGTCATCCGAGTCCGACGCGAGGTCCGTACAGAGAACGCCCGCGCTAATATCGCCCCCTACGTACGAACCGACGCAGGGTGAGAAGATGACCGGCGCTTCAGGGGCGACGTCTATTCCGATCGCCCGCGCCGGGCAGACGGGTACATCGAGCACGGTCGGCGTATAAGGCGCCAGACGAATATGCTCGGGATCCAGCCCGAGAACGAGATGCGTCATGACGGTGTTGCCGGAGATCACGGCAGAGGTGATGCCGCCGGTATCGACGCGCGCGTCATGCGCCGCCGCGCGAATGAGCCTGTTGATCGTGCCGAGCGAGGCCTGACGAAGCGCCTCCAGCCCGCCCGGGCGTCCCGCGTAGTTGATACGGCTGATTACGTCGAGCCCCATCGGTATCTGTTCGTTATACGCGCTTTTAATAGAGAGAACTTTCCCCGAACGTGCGTCCGTGAGCGCGACGGCGACGGTGGTGGTGCCGAGGTCTACGGCGATGCCGAAACCGTCGTCCATCGAATGTCCCGGGCGAAGGCGGACCAGGCGGTCTCTCCCGAAAGCACCGGTGATATCGGCGCTTACGCGTCCCCCATCGGCGCGCAGCGCACCGGCAAGAGCACGTACGAGCGGAAGCGGGCAATCGATCTCTGCGTCGGGATCCCCGGCCGCCAGCGTTTTCCTGAAGCGACCGAGGTCGGAAAGTGCGTCTTCCCCGAGCGAAGACGGTACCGTACAGCGAATGGTCCGTACCAGCTCTCCGTCCGGGAGGACCGGTTCGATGTCATCGCCCGCGGAAACGTTTACGCCGCGCACTGAAGCCGCCCGGGAGAATTCCGGGATTTCGATAACGCATTCCGTATCGGTGACAAATGAACGGCAGGCGGGCACAAACCCGGCGGCGGCATCTTCGGGAACAATGACGGCCGAGGCGTCGGTCCTCACCCCGCCGGAGGCGACGCGCACCAGGCACCTGCCGCAGGTGCCGTTGCCGCCGCATGGGGCGTCGAGGTCTTCGCCGGCGCGCCGGGCCGCGTCGAGGAGGTCCATCCCCTCCCCGGCCTCGACGGTGCGCCCCGAGGGCATGAACGTTATGCGCGGCACTAAAGCCTCGTCTTCACGAAGCTCTCGATGTCGGCCGCCTCCTGCGGCCCCACCAGCACCTTCCAGCCGGGAAGCTTCTCCTCGAGATCGCCGCTTATCTGCGACACGTAGCCGGGAATGACGATGCGCCGGGTGCTGACGCGGTCGGCGAGACCTGACTCGGTGATGAACTTCGAAACGGTCGCCGCCGAAAATTTTCCGGCGGCCCAGGCGGTGAGCACGCTCATGCCCTCGCATTCCGGAACCACGAGCCAGGCGCTGGTGCCGCTGTTCTCAATCTCGCCCGACACCACGAAATAGGTGAGCGAGAAGTTGGTGGTGAGAAATACCGGGGAGTCGGCCGCCGGCTCGCCGATCGGGTAGACGCCCGGCTCCACCTGTATGGGCTTCTGCGGATCGGTGAAGATGTTCAGGCGCAGCGTCATGAGCACAGAGAGCGCGGCCGCGTCAAATTCGGGAAGCACGACGATGCCGCCGTACTTTGTCACCTCGGTGACCGCATGCGCCATGCCGTCCAGGGCATCACCGCTTTCGACCCAGCGAATGAAGGGATACCCCATGGGACGGACGCCGTCGTGTATGGCGGCGCGCCGTGCGATCGAGTTCAGCTGAAACGCCTCGCCGACCGAATTCGCGGAGAAATCGAGAATGATGTCGTTGAAACCGGAGTCCCGCACGCGCGCGGCCAGGGCCGCGAGTTCGTCAACGCTCCCTGCGCACAGTGCGAGCGCATGACCGTACTCCTTTGCGGCTTTGAGCAGAGAGTCGACCGAAACGGCCGAAGAAACGCAGATGACTGAGCGGAAGCCGGAAAGCGCCGCGGCGGCGCGACCGAGCGCGGAGGCGTCGGCGCTTCGAAGCACCACGGGCACACCCGTAATCTCGCGCGCGCGGAGGGCGCACTTCTCGAAGCGCGCCGCGTCATCGCTTTTCTGCGTGACGGCAATCATATCCACGGCGAACGTCTCGCCGACTCGCTCGAAGCGGTAGTCCGCCATCCTTTTCAGCAGCTCGTCGAGCGCTGCGTCTTCAAGCGTGTCGTCGATATTCACGGCGATGGCGGTCGGGTTGACGAAGGTCTTTTCGTGGCGGCAGAGCACCGTTTCGCCGCCGAGCGGCAGTTTTTTATCGGCGCCCAGGATGACGGTGCGCACCGGGGGTTCGCCCGCGGCGCCGAGCACCTGTTTGGCCTCATCGGAGGCGTAGGGACACTCCGAAAGCTCGGCCTTCTTCGAGGCGAGCTTCATGGCGAAGGCCATGCAGGTGTTCGAGCCGCACTCGCGGCAGTTCGTGCCGGGCAGAAGTTTCTGTATCTGCAATCCGGTAAGGGCCATGGAATGCTCCTGAAAGTATTCGATCAATGAGGCGGGCTCAAAAGGACCCGGACACGGTAACAATTGCACCGGCAGGCCGGGATTTAGGCAAGAACTTCGCGCCGTGCGGAAGATAATTTTTATGAGCGCTTAAATCCGGCGCGGGAGGTCAAGACGGCATTCATGACGCGGCACGTGCGGCCATTTCTGCGAAGCCATGTCGGACGTTGAGCGCGAATAACCGGGCTGTTCATCATAAGAGCATGGCTCCTCCCGGAGGGGCTCCCCATTGAAGGTGAAAAGTGTCCCAACGGCCCTGAAAAACGGTATCGCCCCAACGGCATAAAGTGTTTGATTTATTTCCGGGAAAATGATCAATTTTTATCAACATAAAGAAAACCACCCCGCGCCGCCGCTTATTCTGATTCGAGGAGACTGATACGACATGTCCTACCAGGGCATCGTAGCAGAGGGTCGATACAGAATAGAGAAACTGCTGAAGAAAGGCCCCGCCAGCCACATATATCACGCCGTCGACGCCGGCACCGGGCGGCGCGTTATTCTTAAGACCTTTGCCGCCGATACACAGGCCCGGGGCGACATCATCCGTTTTCACACCGAGCAGGAGATCCTTTCCGAAATAACGCACCCGTCGGTGGTGCGGATTCACGGCCACGGAAGCTTCGAACATCTCGGCGACACCGTGCAGTACGTCGCCATGGAATACGTCGAGGGCCGCACCCTCGAAGATGCCCTGGCCTGCGGCGAAACTTTCACCATCGATGAAGTCATTCGAGGGGCGCTGGGGCTGTGCGGCGCACTGGAGGCGATCCACGGCCGGGGCATCATTCACGGCGACCTCAAGCCCGAGAACATCATCATTAACGGCGGGCGCGGCGCTCCCGCATCGCTGACCCTCATCGACTTCGGCTCGGCGCGGCTGAAAAACTTCGACCGGCACGGCCCCGACGGGCACATCGACGGCACCTTCGCCTGCATGGCACCGGAGCAGTGCGGCCTTATCCACGCCCCCGTTGAAGAAGCCAGCGACCTCTACTCCACGGGTGTCCTCCTCTACCGCCTCCTGACGGGCTCTTATCCCTTCACCGGAATCTCCCTTTCCGCCCTGCTTTACAACAAGATATCGAAGACACCGGAACCGCCTTCCCGGCTGAACGCGGACGTCCCTGCCGTGCTGGACGAAATCGTGCTGCGTCTGCTGGAGAAGGAACCGTTGAGCCGCTACCGCGAGGTAAGCGGCCTCATACACGACCTCGATCGCGCCGGCAGGGGGGACATAAATTTCAGCCCCGGAGAGCAGGACTTCGGGAGGGTCTGTTTCAAGGCGCCCCTGATCGGGCGCGACAGGGAAATTACCGCCCTGGAAGAGATG
>JBFZEY010000136.1:0-3342 GCA_041306625.1 Spirochaetota bacterium
TTCAGCGTGGTGCGGGAGTTCACCGGCCACGGCGTGGGCTTCGCGGTACACGAACAGCCTCCGATTCCGCACTTCGGCAGAAAAGGCACGGGAAGGCTCATCGAGGAGGGCATGGTACTCGCCGTCGAGCCCATGATCAACGAGGGCGCACCCGATGTGCTTTCGCTTCGTGACGGCTGGACCGTGGTGACCGCCGACGGAAGGCTTTCGGCACAGTACGAGCACACGGTCGCGGTGACCTCGAAAGGGCCGGTCGTATTGACGGCCTGAAAACCGGGCGCGGGAGCTGGGATCATTATTCGGGCAGTTGGACCTTGAAGGAAATCATATGAAGCTTACAATGGCCCAGTCAGGCGTTATCATCCTCTGCGGTCTTATTATGATTGCCGGCGTGTTCGTCGGCTCGTGCGCCTCGACCGGTTCCCCCGGGATGCGAAAATGCAGGGCGAACTGCTATTCACTGAACCGCCAGTGCGTCGAAAACTGCGCCGGCATGCGCCCGAGAATCGGTTTCGAGGACCCCCGAACCGGAACGGAGCGGGAGCAGGGATGGCACTGGACGTCGGGCGCCTGCATGGATGAGTGTAACGAGCGGGAACAGCGCTGTCTGAACGATTGTGAAAAGTACACGATCATGAAATCAATGGAAGGACGATGATGCCGCGTAAAGACCTCAAAGACATCCAGTCGGAGTCCGATCCCCGAAACCTGCCGATCAACAAGGTCGGGGTCAAGGACATATCCTATCCCGTGGTGGTGCTGGACAGGGCCGAGGGCAGGCAGCACACGGTGGCGCGCGTCAACATGTACGTTGACCTGCCGCACAACTTCCGCGGAACGCATATGAGCCGCTTTATCGAGATCCTCAACCGCTACCAGGACGGCATCAGCACGCTGAATATCCGTTAAATCCTGGAGGTGATGAAAACGGCCCTCTCTGCCCGCAACGCACATTTCGAGATCGACTTTCCCTATTTCATCACCAAGGAGGCCCCGGTCTCGCGCGAAAAGGCCAAAATGGAATACCGCTGCAAGCTTTCGGCCGGCTCATTCGACGATTATTACGTTCTGGAGGTGAGCGTTCCGGTGCTCTCGCTCTGCCCCTGTTCCCGGGAGATAAGCGAGTTCGGGGCGCACAACCAGCGCTCCATCATCACGATCACCATCAAAGCGCGGGAGCGAATATGGATCGAAGATGTCATCGCGATCGCCGAGTCGGCCGCGTCATCGGACATCTATTCGATCCTGAAACGCGAGGACGAGAAATACATCACCGAGAAATCGTACGCTAATCCCATGTTCGTGGAGGACATGGTCCGGAGCGCGGCCGAAAGTCTCATGAAGAACGAGAGGATTTTATGGTTCTCGGTGGAGTCCGAGAACATGGAGTCGATCCATAACCACTCCGCGTACGCGCAGATTGAGATGGCCCCTAACCGGGAATAGGCATGCGCGCCACTGCGTGATGTTCTCCCCGAACCCTCCGGTGCGACCTCAGTACCGGGGAATATCCAGATCGGTGTCGTAGAGCTTGCGGGGTATCACGAGAAACAGGATGAGCATCGTGACGCTCAGGATCACCAGGATGGACATCGTCACAAGAATGATCATCTGGTTGTTGATCTCATCCACCCGCTCCATTGACAGGCCGACCCGAAACGCGCCCCAGTGCTTGCCACCCGCACGGATCGGCGCGGCGAAGTCCCACATCGTGTCGCCGGTGTCCTGGGCGTAGAGCTGCTGAATCGTTCCCCCGCCGTCGTAACGCGCCGCCTTGATTCCGGCCGGATCATCATAAATGCGCTTCGCCCTGCTGTTTCGCAACGCCAGTGCGGGGTCGGCGGACAGTGGTTTCGCGAATTTCGAATTGTGCGTCGGGGCGTAACCGTTGCGGTCGACGGGAATGGCGTAGCTGAGGTCCGGATCCAGAAGGAACGCGTCGATAATCGGCTGCACGTGGCGGTCGAAGAGGTCGTCGTGCCCCGTGGAGTATTTGCGGGGGTTCGTCCCCTCCAGCGGCACATAGGCGAACTCGAAGGCGGCCTTTTCGCTCAGGGCCCTGGTGTTGATCATGAGAGCGATCGTTTCGCCGACCACGTGCGCGCCGATGCGGGCGTCGACGCGGCATTTCTCGAAGAGCTGGTTTTCCATATTGTTGAACATGCGGGCGATAAGGACATATGAACTGATGCAGAGGATGAAGCAGAGGCCCAGCACGATCATTATCCGGTATTTCAAGTTCATGGTTTTAACCTCGAAGCGAGCCTTGTCCGGTTCCTGAAAAAACTGGTCTGCCGTGATAAGAATACCACCGGGTTTCTCCCCCGAGTGACGGGGCCAGGGAACCATTAAACGGCATGCTTATGCAATACGTCCGCAATCGTACTGTCAATGATTTTATTGGATTGAGGGCGCCGGTGATATTTTATTGACAGATGCGCTGTGGCCGGCATAGTAAGAGAGGCTCTGCCGGTATGGTATGGGCGTGAAGACATCACAGTGAGGCGCCGCATGCAACGCTCGATCATCAGGGACCTTTTACGCAACGGAACGCCCGGTGCGCGGGTGCTCGTAAAGGGCTGGGTGCGAACGCGCCGGGAGGCGCGCGGGTTCTGTTTTATCGAGGTGAACGACGGCTCGGTCGTCACCAGCATTCAGGTGGTGGCCGGGGAGTCCATGCAGGGTTATGCCGAGGCGTCGAGACTCTCGACGGGGTGCAGCGTCGCGGTCGAAGGCGAGCTGGTGGAGTCCCCGGCGAAGGGACAGCGCTTCGAGATACGGGCGGACTTCATCACCGTGTACGGCCTGGCCGACCCGGTGGAATACCCGCTTCAGAAAAAGCAGCATTCCTTCGAGTTTCTCCGCGAGATCGCGCACCTGCGTCCGCGGACCAACACCTTCGGCGCCGTCTTCAGGGTGCGCAACGCCCTGGCCGCGGCCGTTCACGAATTCTTCCAGGAGCGCGGTTTCCTCTACGTGCAGACGCCCATTATTACCGCAAGCGACTGCGAGGGCGCGGGCGAGCTCTTCGCCGTGACGACGCTTGATCTGTTAAACATTCCGCTTGAAGGCGGAGCGGTGGATTATTCGAAGGATTTTTTCGGCCGAAAAACCGGCCTCACCGTGAGCGGCCAGCTGGAAGGGGAGCTCCTCGCCACGGCCCTGGATAAAATCTATACGTTCGGGCCGACCTTCCGCGCGGAGAACTCGAACACCAGCCGCCACCTCTCCGAGTTCTGGATGATAGAGCCCGAGATGGCCTTCGCGGAACTCCCCGACGATATCGCGCTGGCCGAGGACTTTTTAAAGCACATAATCCGCCGCTGTCTCGAGCGTTGCCCC
>JBFZEY010000137.1:0-5697 GCA_041306625.1 Spirochaetota bacterium
G
Source organism: Spirochaetota bacterium (assembly GCA_041306625.1). Taxonomy (GTDB): domain Bacteria; phylum Spirochaetota; class UBA4802; order UBA4802; family UBA5368; genus MVZN01. Next base: position 2 of record JBFZEY010000137.1, read on the forward strand.
CTGCGCCATATCGCACCTGCGGATGCCGCACGAGAGAAAGCGTTCGTACATGGACTCTCGGCCACGTCGAGCTATTTTCGTTTTCACGGCACGATTAAAGAACTCAGCAAGAAAGACTTAAAGAGGTTTACCGAACCCGATTCCCGTAACGAGGCCGTCCTGATTGTCCTGTGCCGTGGAGAAGCAGGTGAAGAGGAAATCGGAGTGGCGCGATACATGATCGACACGGATCGGGAGAACGGTGAGTTCGCGATCGTGGTCGCGGACGCGTGGCAACGACGCGGCATAGGGACAAGACTGATGAATGCATTGATGAGTCACCTCCGGGGAAGCGGGGTGCGGCAAATTTCGGGCTCCGTACTGACCGGAAATTCTGCAATGCGCACGCTCATGAAGCGGATGGGCTTTACGGAAGCCGGTGTTCATGACGATCCCTCGACCCTGCTGGTCACGAAACATCTGGATTTGGAATAAAGCACTCCCTGTCAGTCCCGCGCTTCAGTCCTCCTCACCACGAGCCCGACGCGCCGCCGCCCCCAAAGCCACCCCCTCCGCCGCTGAAGCCGGACGATCCGCTCGACGAGGAATCGGACGAACTTGACGTACTCCATGATGAGGATGAACTATCTGAGGACGACCCGCCTCCGGAGCTGCCGGATAAATCCATGCGCAATCTCTCGGCGATGGTTTTTCCGCGCCGGGCCCGAAGGAAATATATTTTCATGCCGATAAGCAGTATGGCGACCGCGATTCCGGCCGCGGCGAAACACCCGTCGCTACACTCGGCGAATTTGAGCCCCGAAATTACCGGGAACAGCATGAGCGGGAAAAATACCGGGGCGAACATCACGAACCCCACCCATCCGACGACACCCGTCTGGAAAAACGCCATGTTGAAAAAAACGTACAGGATTCCCACGACGAAGGCCGCGGCGATTCCCATAAGGATTGCCGCGACGATATACTGAAGAGCGTTATTCGCGTAATAGCCGAAATCCCTCACCGGCTCCACGGGCGCTTCGACCGCGGCCACCGCCGCATTTCCCCCTTTCAGCGTTCCCAGAACGGCCGCGACCCCGGAGCGCAGCCCCTCGTCGAAGCGGCCAGCCTTGAAGTTCGGGACGATATGATTCCTGATTATTCTTCCGCAGATGAGATCGGTGAGTCGGTGCTCAAGGCCGTAGCCCACCTCGATGCGTACCTTTCGGTCCTCTTTTGAAAAGAGGAGGATCACCCCGTTGTCCTTTCCCTTTTGCCCGATCTTCCAGGCCTCGGCGAGGCGGATGGAATAGCCTTCCAGATCCTCGCCCTCGAGGGAGGCGACGGTCGCCACGACCACCTGGTTGGCGGTCTCCCGCTCGTGGGCGGCGAGCAGGCTCTCGATCTCGGCGCGCACAGGCGCGGAAAAAATCGACGCGGTGTCGTTGACGCGCCCGGCCAGGGGCGGGATCTGCGCGGCGGAGGTCGCCGTATTGAACGCGGCCGTCATGATACAGACTACCAGAAGATATGCGGAGTGTCGGCGTTTCATACTTCCGTGTTCTCCTGAAATGGTATGGGAACCAACACCCGACCATAAAGCGCGCATCGCAGATGTGTAACCGACGGCAAAAAAAGGATAGCGGGAATTCGCTGAAAATGAAAGTAAGAAACTCTATTAATTCTCTTTTCTATTCAATTATATCATGTGCCCCGTTAAATCGTACCGTTTCTTTCCTTGCAATTATTGCCTTTTGGATGTACCTTTTCGCCATAAGGGAAATGGAGGAATGGCCATGTTGAGTAACCTGGGAAACGTATATAAAAGACGCGCGGGTTTTATGATCCTCGCCGTGCTGGCAATGCTCGCACCGGCGATGACGGTCTACGCAAGCGACCTCTCCGATGCCACCCACCTGCGGGAACGTTGCGAAAAGGAGATCAAGGCGCTCGAGGTGCCGGTGCGGAATTTCGGGGACGCATCGGACCTGGCGTCGTTTGCCGAGGCGGAGAAGCAGATAAAGCTGGGCAAGGTTAAATTCATTCAAACCAAATATCAGGAAGCAATTGTCATATACAATGAATATCTAAAGATCCAGGCTGCGCTGTACCGGAGCCTCGCGAAGAAGTACGTCGAGAGGACCGACAAGCTCGTCGATGGTGTCGGCGTCGACCTCGTCGATCATGTGGATGACCAGAAGGTCGAAAAATACATGCAGATGGCGAGTCAGAATTTAAAGGACGCAAAAACGGCGCTGGATTCGCCGCATCCCAAGGGAGCGATCGATTTGTGCCGCACGGCGAAGAATTACGCCCTGTCGGCTTATAAGCTTGTGGGCAAAGCGGCGCCGGCGGAGTACGACAGGGACGCGGTGGATAACGGAAACAGCGTGTACGGGAAGTAATACGTCCTGGAGCTTATCTCGAGGGCATAAACTTTTTTAAAAGTTTAAATGCCGTAGTGAGACGGAAAAACAATCCTTGAAGCCGATTTTTGCTCGTTATGTTAGAATAGGGAATTTCCCTGCACACCCTCATTTGCCGGGAGCACGGTTTGGCAGTTCCGTGAAGTAGTACTGTAGAACCCCATCAACGACTGCTCCGGGATGAGGAAGCGTATAATTCGTATCCTGTTACGGCAGGATTTCGAACGGGGCTTTGCCGTCGCGGTATACAGCTCATCACCTTTGCCCCTCTTTATGTACATTTCCATCGTCAATAGCCCAAAATGCCATATTATCGAGTCTTTGGGCGGATGCCGAAGCTGTTTGGGGAAGAATTTTTTCTAAATTTAGAAAAATGTTGACATCTCGTCGCATTCTTTGAATTAATGATAATAACATAAGTTAACATTGTTTCATTTTGATAACATCATTAATATTTGTTTGCCCGTGGCGGTTCATGGGAAGCGGCGGATGGAAAGACCGGATCTCATGGAGGGCGGGGAAGTGTATGGGGTGATCTACTAATCAACAGGGAGGGGTGTATGGCAAATTTGATCTTGGACGAGAGGGACCAGCAATTTGTGCTGAATGAGATGCTCAACGTGGGGACGCTGTGCGAATCCCCGCAATTTGCCGATTTTTCGTCCGAAACATTTGATATGATCTTAACCGAGGCACAGAAGCTGGCGGTCAAGGAGATCTTCCCCACCCTTAAGGAGTCGGATGAGCAGGGGTGCCGACTGGAGAACGGCCAGGTGCATGTGCCGGAGTGTTTTCACCGGCCCTATAAGCTCTACGTTGAAGGCGGCTGGAACGCCATGTGCTTTCCACAGGAGTACGGCGGCCAGGGTCTGCCGCAGGTCATCCGTTTCGCCTCGATGGACTGGTTCGCGCATAACTTTTCCTTCCTGTCGTATCCGGGGCTTGCCGAAGGGGCGGCCCACCTCGTTCTCACCTACGGGACCGACGATCAAAAAAAGCGCTACTTCTCGAGAATGGTGACCGGTGAGTTCGGCGGCACGATGTGTCTCACCGAGCCCGCCGCGGGGACGGACGTCGGCAGCCTGACGACAAAGGCCATACGGCAGCCCGACGGAACGTTTCGGATTAAGGGCGCCAAGCTGTTCATTACGGTGGGCGACAGCGACCTGGTGAACAACGTCGTACACCCGGTCCTGGCGCGGATTGAAGGCGATCCCGCCGGAACGGGCGGAATTTCGATCTTCCTTGTCCCGAAATACCTGGTCAACGACGACGGGAGCCTGGGACGGCGCAACGACTATGAGATAGGCAAGATCGAGGAGAAGCTGGGCATCCACGGCAGCGCGACCTGCCTCATAAACTTCGGCGACAACGACAACTGCTACGCCGAGCTCCTCGGAGCGGAACGGCAGGGGATGAAGATCATGTTCCAGATGATGAACGAGGCCCGGATAAGCGTCGGCATGCAGGGATTGACGAGCGCTTCGACGGCGTACCTGCACGCCCTCTCCTATGCCAGGGAGCGGCTGCAGGGTTCGTCGCTGCTCGACATGAAGAACCCCGAGGCCCCGCGCGTGCCGATCATTCAGCATCCGGATGTCCGGCGCATGCTGTTGTGGATGAAGTCGAATGTCGACGCGATGAGGGGGCTTATGTATTACGCCTCGGCCGCAATCGACAGGGAGACCGTCGCGAAAGACGAGGCCGAGAAGGACAAGTGGAACGGCGTGCTCGAACTGCTGACGCCCATCTGCAAGGCCTATTGCTCGGACGTCGGTTTTAAAATCACCGAGATGGCCATGCAGGTGTACGGCGGATACGGGTACTGCGAGGACTATCCAATATGCCAGTTCATGCGAGATGAGAAGATCGCGTCCATCTATGAGGGAGCGAACGGCATACAATCGCTTGACCTGGTGGGTCGCAAGCTGGGGATGAAAAAGGGCGCGTACTTCATGGCGCTCCTGACCGAGATGAGTTCGACGATAGCGCTGTACAAGGACGCGCTTCCCGATCTCGTCCCCGATTTCCAGGAGGCCGTCAACGCCCTGGGCGAGGTTGGAATGTTCTTCGCCCAGTGCGGCAAGCAGGGAAAGTTCTTCGTGCCGATCGCACACGCCTATCCGTTCCTGATGATGATGGGAAAGATAGTGTGCGCCTGGATCCTCGTGTGGCAGGCCGGTATCGCGAAGGGAAAACTCGATGCCATCGGGAAATCGAACAAGGTCAACCCGGCCGATATGATCGCGTGGGCCTCTTTCGTCAAGGAGAACAGGGACGCGGCCTTCTACTCCGGGAAACTCTCGAGCGCCAAGTACTTTATAAAGAACGTGCTTCCGGAGGTCTATGCTGCGGTGAGGGCCATCAAGAGCGAAGACATCAGTGTCGTCGAGATTTTTGAAGAGAGCTTTGCGAGCGGTTGATTGAAGGCTGGCGCCGTCTCACCGCCCGCGAAAAGCGTGCGATGAGGAGTATGCGGGCGGAGACGGACCCGGCGGGCAGCGAAAAATAAAAACGAAATGGAGGGTGACATGAGGGTAGATACGACAATTACGAACAAAACGACGATACCGGAGATTTTTCAGCGAAGGGTCAAAGAGATGGGCGACAAGCCCTGTGTCGCGAAGAAAACCAGGGAGGGCACATTCGAAGATATCTCATGGAACCAGATGAATGAGATGGTGCGATCGATCGGACTCTATTGCGTCTCCATGGGCATCAATCCGGGGGACAAGGTCGCAATTTTCTCGCCCAATCGCTATGAATGGTGGGTCGCCGACATGGGATCGATATCCATCGGCGCGACCACCGTCCCGATTTACGCCACCAATACCCCGGAGGAGGCCCGCTATATCCTCAACAACTCCGATTCGCGAATATGTTTTGTGGGCACCAGGGAGCACCTCGACAAGGTGCTCGCGATTCGTAAAGACCTTCCGCAGCTGATCGATATCGTCGTTTTCGATGAAATCGATCAAAAGATCAAGGGGGCGAAGACCTTCGGGGAGGCCATTGCGGCCGGAAAACAGGCCAAAGACAAAGGCGTCTTTGATAAACGCCTCAACGCGATTGATCCGGACTCAATTATCACCTTTATTTACACCTCGGGCACAACAGGTGATCCGAAGGGTGTCATGCTGAAGCACCGGAACATCATTACCAACATCGATCAGCACTACTCGGCCTTTCCGGAATTCATCAACAATGAACAGAGGGTTCTTCGTTTCTCCCGCTCTCACAGGTCTTCGAGCGTACGCTGGTCTACTAGGGCGGGATTTTCGCCGCCCTAAA
>JBFZEY010000138.1:0-5622 GCA_041306625.1 Spirochaetota bacterium
GAGATCAATGCCTTAGGGCTGAAAGAAGAAACTTTGCGCTGCCTTCTCCATGAAAACGCCGGCGAAGCTCTGCGGCTTGACGCTTAACGAACTGTTCAGCTTCAAAAATCAAAAAAAAACCATGTCGGCCGAAAGAGATGTATTTCGGTTGACAGCGGTTTTTTATCCGCTAAACCCTACAAAAAACCCGTGAAGACAGACCATGAAAACTAAAAAAGAACTGTTCAACGACATCTATAATCAGTCCATGAGGATACATAATAAAATGAACATCCTCCAGCGAATACCTATGGACTATGGGTCCGGAGAGCAGCTTCATCTTTCAGAGATACACGCTATCGAAGCCATCGCCGAAAATCCAGACACCCATATGGCCGACCTGGCAAAACTCCTGGGTGTCACCCGGGGAGCCCTAATGCAGATGACCGACCGGCTGGAAAAAAAAGGTTACACTGAAAAGTATATGGCCGAGGACAATCAGAAGCTGGTATATTTCAGGCTGAAGTCTAAAGGAGAAGTTGTTTATCGGGGACATCTGGAGTATCACCATGAAATGAACAGCAGGATATTCAGTTGCCTTAAAAACATTGCTTCGAGCGACATAGAGGCCAGCGCCGCCATCCTGGATAAAATTGAATTCTATATGAATCGCTATGTTAATGAAAAGAAGGCATTATCTAAGCTAAAGAAGAAACGCTGACTCTTCCCTGGATCAGCACCGTACCGACACCCGCTCGTTCTATATTTCCGGTTTTTCACCATTGTGTCGAGCATGCTTACGGGTATGGATGGTACCGAATGCTTGTCGAAAGACACCTCGGGCAGTCACGCCCCCGGCGCTCCGCGCCACCCCCGGAGGGGGTTTATGTTCTCGGCCACCTGATGGGCAATTCAAGGTACTTTAGCATCATCCTGCAATCATTACGCAGCGCGCAGGACGCGCGCGAAGCGAGGACTGAGGCTATTGAAAAACCAACGTGTATATCCGCACGTACACCTTACTAAGAGCGCGGACACGATGTCCGCGCGCGGCGAGACTCGCAGGATGCGAATTCGAGCCGCCACACAAAAGGCTCATATAATCCAAACAGCAAGGCACCTTCGCACTACCCGACATCGGTGATACCTTGAGTAACCAGCCCATAAACAGCCCATAAACAGCCCAGCCGCATCGGTGACGCACAGGATGTGCTAATGTCGGCGAAGCGACAGGAGGGCGCGTCTTTCGCCGACCGATTGAGCGCAGCCCCTCGGCAATTGAGAGCGCGTTTTCTTTGGTACTTTCTTTTTCGCGAAAAAAAGAAAGTACAGAGCCCCACCGGAGCACCCGACACTCTGCTCCACCGGCAGGTGAATAACGCTGAACGCAAAGCCCCGGCCGTATCGGGGCGTGGCAATCACTATTTACACAACGCTCTAGGAATAAACATCGTGCCACAAGAGATCACCACGTCGCTGCGCTCCTCGCGATGACAGGGAAGAGGAATTACCCCAATATCTGCTTGACACCCCCGCCATCCTCCCCCGATTCTCAGTGATGCCGCCGACAGGCATTCTTGCACGGAAACTGAACATGAATATAAAATCGAAGCTCCCCTCGGTGGGCGTCACCATCTTCACGCGGATGACGCGCCTGGCCAACGAGCACGGCGCCATCAACCTCTCGCAGGGCTTCCCCGACTTCGACGTGGACCCGGCGCTCATCGCGCTCGTAGAGAAGCACATGCGCCGTGGCGCTAACCAGTACGCCCCCATGCAGGGGGTGCAGCCGCTCCGCGAGCGGATAGCCGAAAAGACCCTCGAGCTCTACGGCCGCCGCTACGACCCGGAGACCGAGATCACCGTGACCTCCGGCGCGACCGAGGCGCTCTTCGCCGCCATCACGGCCGCGGTGGGCCCCGGCGACGAGGTGATCGTACTGGAGCCCGCGTACGACTCGTACGTGCCGGCCATTACGCTCTGCGGCGGCGTTCCCGTGTTCTGCCGCATGCGCCATCCCTACTATTCGATCGACTGGGACATGGTGAAGGACCGCATCACGCCAAAAACGCGCTGTATCATTCTCAACTCGCCGCACAACCCGACGGGGGCGGTGCTTTCGGAGGATGATCTCCGCTCGCTCGCCGAAATCGTTCGCGATACCGATATCCTCATCGTGAGCGACGAGGTTTACGAGCACATCGTCTTCGACGGTCTCGCGCACCAGAGCATGGCGCGCGCGGAGGAGCTCGCGCGGCGAAGCTTCGTAATAAGCTCGTTCGGCAAGACCTGGCACACCACCGGCTGGAAGATCGGCTATTGCGTGGCGCCCGCGCCGCTCTCGGAGGAGTTCCGGAAGATTCACCAGTATCTCACCTTCGCCTCGATGACGCCGGTCCAGCACGCCTATGCCGACTTTCTGGACAACAAGGACTCGTATCTCACGCTTCCCGAATTCTATCGTAAGAAGCGCGACCGCTTCCTCTCGCTCGTCGCTCCCTCGCGCTTCGAGGCGATCCCCAGCCGCGGCACCTATTTCCAGATGCTCGACTACTCCGCGATCACCGACGAGCGCGACGTCGATTTCGCGCTGCGCATGACGATTGAGCACGGCGTGGCGGCCATACCTCCGTCGGTGTTTTACCACGACTCGGCCGATCGCCGCGTTCTTCGTTTCTGTTTCGCTAAAAAGGACGAAACGCTCGAACGGGCGGCGGAGCTGTTATGCAAAATCTAAGAGTTGCCCTAATCCAGGCCGAACTCGCCTGGCACGACATCGACGCCAACATCGCGCGCTTCGAAACGCTGCTCGCGCCGCTTGCGGGAAACGCCGATCTCGTCGCGCTTCCGGAGATGTTTACGACCGGTTTTACGATGAAGCCTTCGGAGATCGCTGAGGGGATGGATGGAGAGGCCACCGCGGCCCTTCGCCGCTGGGCAAAAAAGCTTAACGCCCACGTGGCCGGGAGCGCCGTGATCCGCGAAGCGGGCCGTTACTACAACCGCCTGCTGTGGGCGCGCCCTGACGGTACGGTCGAGCACTATGACAAGCGCCACCTCTTCCGCATGTCAGGAGAGGACACCGTTTACGCGCCGGGAACGCTCGCGCCGGTGATGGATATCGCCGGCTGGAAAATACGCCCCTTTATCTGCTACGACCTGCGCTTTCCCGTATGGTCGCGCAATGCGGGAAATGCATATGACGTTGCGCTTTACGTCGCCAACTGGCCGGCAACGCGCGCGCGCCATTGGAAGGCGCTGCTTACATCGCGCGCGATTGAAAACCAGTGCTACGTGATCGGAGTGAACCGCGTCGGAACCGACGGCAACGGCGTCGCCTACAGCGGGGACTCCATGGTCGTCGATTTTTCTGGGGAGATACTGATGGACGCCGGCGGCGCCGAGGGCATGCACGCCGTCGAGCTCGCGCACGGCCGGCTCGACGACTACCGGCAGTCGTTCCCCGCGTGGAAGGACGCCGATCCGTTTACACTCGGATGAGCGGACTCCGGCTTCAGCCTTCCCAGTCCCAGAAGAAGTCCTTGTTGGTAAGCTCCTTTTCGCCCTCCCCGATCTCTTCGGGCTTCCGGATGCCCTTCGGCAGGTTGCCGGTGTTCTCGTAAAAGAATTTGACCTGCTCCTCGAGGTCGCTGGTCTCGTTTTCCCAGTACTGGACGGTGCCGAAGTGCGGAAAGGCCGCCGGAAAGGCCGGGTCGTCCCAGCGCATGGCGATCCAGGACGCGTAGCGGATGAAGCGAAGCGCCCGGAGCGGCTCGACCAGGCGCAGCCACACGTCGTCGAAGTCCCTGAACAGGCGGTAGGCGTCAAGAAACACACGCCGCTGGCGCAGGCCCTCGGTATCGCGCGCGGGGACCAGCATCCATACGTCCTGCACGGCCGGGCCGCTCAGGAAATCGTCGAAATCGAGAAAGAACCATCCCTCGCTTCCGTTCAGGAGATTTCCCAGATGGCAGTCGCCGTGGATTCTGTGAAACGGCACGTCTTTGCGCAGTGTTTCGTAAATCTCCACGATCTCGCCGACGGCCTTCGCGTAGCGGTCGCGGCAGTGCTCGGGCAGGAAGCCCCGATCCAGGAGAAAGCCCAGCGGCTCGAGCCCGTACGATGCGCCGGTCAGCTCGATCCTGTGGGGCGCCGTGCGGGATGCGCCGTTGTTGTGGATGCGCGCGCAGAGCCGTCCGAGCATGGCCAGCTCCGCGTCGGAGAGCTCGTCGGGCACGCGGCCGCCGGTGCGGGGCCATACGGCGTACAGAATGTCCTCGATCTCGCGAAGTGTTCCCCCGCCCGAGAGCTCGATCGGCGCGCACACCGGGATTTCGTCCTCGCGCAGTTCCGCGAGGAACCGGTGCTCCTCGAGGATCTGCTCGCGCGACCAGCGCCCCGGGCGGTAGAACTTGGCGACGACGTGCGAGCCGTTCTCGAGCCTGAGGTCGTAGACCCGGTTTTCGTAGCTGTTGAGCGCCATGCAGTGCCCGGACGGCTCGAAACCGGCCTCCTCGAGCGCGCGCAGTATGATGTCCGGTGTGAGGTTGAAGAAGAACCGGTTTTCCGGGAGCCCCGGGTGTTCCTGTGTCATGTATCTCCGTATGCGCGGTGCGCCCCGGGCGTCACCTGCGGTGTGATGTATCGACGAATAGTGTGCGTGCGAGTTTCGGAACAACGATCTATCCTGTTCCGCCGCTCTATGAACCATATTCGCGTTTCCTCTTACGCGACCATTTTAAAGAGTATCACGCAAGCGGATTGGCAAGGACTTTTTACACCGTTAATTCATTGGTTTTCACCATGTGATTTCACACTTCCCCCATCGGAGGCGGGAGAGATACCGCCCTCGCCGTGGAACAGCACTTTATTCCGCACAACTGTTGACAAATAGCGCCTCGCAATAATAGAGTTGTTGCTTCACTGAGTATCATTGAGAGAAGCGCCCGGGCGGGAGAACAAGTGCTTGCAATCCCTTGTTCTGAGGTGGATGCCGGCAGGTGAGCGTACGGCTTTTTCCCATGTTGTGATCGTCACGTCGGCCCGCGGCCTCCTCGAGATGACCTTTTTATCGGTTACGCAAGAAGTCTAATGATATAACGCATATTTCCGCCGCACACCATAACGAGAAAAGGAGCCGCCATGAGCACACTCACCGCAACCATAAAGACGAACAAAGGCGACATCAGGCTTTCCCTCTTCACCGACGCCGCGCCGGTTACCGTCGCGAGCTTCGCGAACCTCGCGCAGAAGGGTTATTACAACGGGCTGAAGTTCCACCGCGTCATCGAGAACTTCATGATCCAGGGCGGCTGTCCGCTGGGAAGCGGAACGGGCGGCCCCGGCTATACCTTCGAGGATGAATGCTCGGCATCGCTCAAACACGACAAACCGGGCATACTCAGCATGGCAAACGCAGGCCCCCGCACCAACGGCAGCCAGTTTTTCATCACCCATGTTCCCACGCCCTGGCTCAACGGCAAGCACACGGTCTTCGGTGCGGTCGTGGACGATACCGACCAGAAAACCGTCAACGCCATAGCCCAGGGGGACAAAATCGAATCCATTACGATAGAAGGCGACACGAAGGAGCTTTTTACAAAGCTCGCCGATCGAATCGCGGAATGGAACACACGGATTAAA
>JBFZEY010000139.1:0-4924 GCA_041306625.1 Spirochaetota bacterium
CGCGCGCCGGCACGCCGAGCGAGCGAAGCAGCGCCACGGCGAGCACGGCGTGCTCGGTGCAGTCGCCCGCGCGGCCGATCGCTATTTCGCGCGCCGGTATGATGGGTATGCCGGCTCGTTTATCGGTGATGTGCGCGTACACCAGCCGCTCGACAGCGTCGATTTCGTCGGCCCTGCCCCTGGCCCGGGTGGCAAGCGCGCGCACGAAGGGATCGTCCAGGTTCAACAGCGCCGTGTCCTCGAGGTTCCCGGCGGATGGTGGATTCGCCCCGGCCACGCCCGACTGCAGTGCAAGCACCGTCTTTCCCCCCAGGCTCCGGCGCGCGGTTACGCGCTGGAAGGGGGTGTCGGGAAGATCGAAGGCCGGGTCGGTCGATGAGACGCGGTAGCGGCTTACGGCTTCGAGGGGGATGCGTGTCGCGTCGCCGCGCGCGGGCACGGAGAACATGGCGGGATCGAGCGCGGTCGAATCGGCGCTCCAGGTGAAAGCGATCATCAGGGACGCGGCGGCGCACCATCGACTGATGCCGCGGGACTCGGTTGCGTTATGGCTCATTCGAGGATGAGCTCGACGGTGAGGTTCATCATCTGGATGACCGCCTTTACCATTACGCCCTTTTCGTCGAGGTACGAGTCGGCGCTTTTGATGACATCGATCGACTGGCTGACGTGGAGCAGCCTGCGCTTCGTTCCCGCGACGTCGACGAGCTCCCGTCCCAGAACGCGCGTGGTGACGGGGACCAGCGCGTCGAGTTCGATGGACGGATCGTAGATGGCGCCTTTAATCTCGAGGCCCTCGCGGAAGCGGCCCTCGATGAGTTTCGCCGCAAAGTAGTTGCCGTCGAGCACAAAGTCGCCCTGCAGGGTGACGGTCGTTTTTCGACCGCCAGAACGGATTTCGACGTTTCTGCCGCGGAAGAGGGCGGTCGTTTCGATGTCCTTCCATCCGGTCGGGAATTTTATGCGGTTGCTGGTTTCGATTTTTACCGGGGTGAACTCCGTGGTTTCGGTGACGACCTGCCTGGAGACGTTCTGCATTCCGGCGATGTTCATGGTGAGCTCGGAGGTGATGATGTAGGTTTCGCCCTCCCTCCGGTTGGAGATGACGGCGCCGCCAGCGCGCGTGCCGTTGATGAGGAGCGCGTAGTTCCAGCTTCCCGTCGGTATGGAGTCTGGAACGCCGCCGCATCCGAGCGAGATTAGAAGTGCGATGAGCAGGGCCGGGATGATATGGTTCATGCTTTCCTCCTGCGTGTGGTGATGGGGCGCCGGTTCCGACCGGTCCGCGGCGGGGTGCCTCAGGGCACCCCGGTATCCGCCGCGCATTCCTCCGCGTCGATTGCGCTTCCGTTCCTTTCGATAACATGACCCGTGCGGGCCAGTTCACCGACGGGGGTGACGCGTACGCCGTCGATGGTGATGGTCATGGTGGCCACGTGCCGGCGCGCCGAAGCGAACAGGTAACCTCCCCGGGTCGAGTAAAGATGCGGGCGTTCGCCCGGAGAGCGGCTCTTACCGTCATGTGTGTCGTCGACGAGAATGGCCTCCTCGATTATGCGAAATCCGAGGCCGGTGTGGGCGGCGATCTCGCGGGCCGCGGAGATGATGCCGCCGGCGGTGTCGGCGAGTGCGCAGGGTGCGAACATCTGGCGTATGCCGCGCAGGAGCGCCCCGGCGGCCTCGTCGTCGAGACGCCGCTCGCCGATCGTTCCGGTGAGATACAGCGTGTCGCCCGCGCGGGCGCCGTTTTCGCGTACGATCAGCACGGCTTCCTCACCCGGCAAACCGGCCATGGATGTATTCGATGCGCTTGCGGCATTTTTCGTAACCGAGGATCGGCACCGTTACATCGAGCTCGGGGCCGTGGAGCGAGCCGGTAAGCATGGCGCGTACGGGCATGAAGAGCTTCTTGCCCTTCATGCCGGTGTTCTTTTTTATGCGGCCGACCAGTTCGGCGGCGTAGCTGGTTTCGTTGAGCTCGCCGGTGATGAGGCGGTACGCCTCGGCGATGACGGTCTTCGAATCGGGCTCCTCGAGCATCGCGGCGGCCTCGGCGTCGGGCTCCATTATTTCGTCGAGAAAAAGCGCGGCGTGGCGAGGGACGTCGGAGAGCACCTCGCAGTTTCCCCGCACGGCGTCGATGACGCGCTCGAGCCAGGACCGGTCGAGCCCCGCCACGTCGTACCCGGCGTCCGAAAGATGCGGTATGAAGAGATCGGTTATTTTAGAGAGGTCACAGGCGCGGGTGTACATGCCGTTCATCCAGCGCAGCTTCTGGAAATCGAAGACGGCGGCGCTGCGCGCGAGGTTGCCCATCTCTATCTGCCGGGCGATCTCGTCGACGCCGAGGATCTCCTCGCCGGACTCGGCGGCCCAGCCGAGCATGGCCAGGTAATTGACGAGCGCCTCGGCCAGATACCCTTCGCGCCGGTACACGTCGACCGAGGTGATGCCGTGGCGCTTGCTGAGCTTGGAGCGGTCGCTTCCGAGCACGAGCGACATATGCGCGTACTCGGGAACGGGGAGTCCCAGCGCCCGCGCGATGAGCACCTGTTTCGGGGTGTTGGGGAGGTGGTCTTCGCCGCGGACGACGTGGGTGATCTTCATGAGGGTGTCGTCGATGATGACGATGTAATTGTACACCGGCACCCCGTCGGAGCGCACGATGATGAAGTCACCGCCGATATTGCCGCTCTCGAAGACGACCCGCCCCTTGATGTGGTCGTTTACAACGACGGTTTCATCATCCGGTACGAGAAAGCGAACGGTGGGTTTCCGGCCCTGCGCCTCGAGCGCGGCCTTCTGGGCGTCGCCGAGGTTGCGGCATTTTCCGGGATAAACGAATGCGCGACCGGCCTCGGAGGCCTCGCGGCGCATCGCTTCGAGCTCGTCCTGGCTGCAGTAGCAGTGATAGGCCTTTTTTTCGGCGAGCAGGACGTCGGTGTATTTTTTATAGATGTCGAAACGCTCTGACTGTCTGTAGGGGCCGAACTCGCCGCCGGCGTCGGGGCCCTCGTTCCAGCGGATGCCGAGCCAGCGCAGGTCGTCGAGAATGGACGCCTCGGACTCGCGCGTGCTTCGCTCCATGTCGGTGTCCTCGATGCGAAGCACGTAGGTGGCGTCATACTTTCGCGCAAGGAGATAATTGAGCACGGCGGTGCGCGCGTTTCCGATGTGCAGGTAGCCCGTGGGGCTTGGGGCGAATCTGAGTCTCATTGAGTTCTCCTGTGACTGCGTGTTCCCGGGGCGGCCGGCCGGCGCCGGCGGGCGTATCCATCACGAGCGCGCCGTTTTCGCCGTGCGCGTTCAGTAATCGTACAGATTAACCGACGGCCTTCCGGTAATGACCTGCGCGGCGTCGCGCGCGAGCCGGTTTTCGATTTTCTTGATGCGGTCCACGGTCTCCTCGGTGAAGAGCACGCGGCCGCAGCGCGTACACTGAAAGGCGGGGATGTCCTCCAGCATCAGATAGAAATTATCGCGGCTCACGCTGTAACAGCTTTTTCCCTCGATCAGCGCCCCGCCGCAGCTGCATTCCATTCAGTGGCTCCGTTTCGGTCTTCGTGACGCCCGCGCGCCCCGGAAAGCTATATGTCGCGCCGACAGCGGTGCGCGTAAAGTACAATTTTAGCATGGGGCGCCGGGATTTGCAGTAAATTTTGGCCGCGGATGGAATGAGGGGTCAGAGCATGGATTGAGCCCGGATTGAGAATAAGGGGTCAGAGCATTCGGCAGCGGGTTGGCGCACCCCGTACGGTGCGGGATGGGGTCGGCTGGATGATAGGGGGTCAGAGCACTTTTCGGGGACGGCAGGGGGAAACAGGGGTCAGAGCATGTAATTTTACCGGGAATGGCAGGGGTCAGAGCATCGGGCGGAATGGGTTGACCTGCCGGGGTTTGGCATGGGGTCAGAGCCAGTTTGCGGATGGCAGGGGAAAATCGGGGTCAGAGCCTTCGGCGGGTTCCCGGCCGGAAAGTGATAGGGGGTCGGAGCACATCCGGGAGCTATTCCGGAAGCACTATGCCGGTAGACGAGGGGTCAGAGCCGCTCTAAGGAACCGCACTTATACCCAAGAAGTATTTACACAAATACCATGCAAAATTTATGAAATTTTTACTACAAAACACCGGCAGCCCGCTATGTTGCTTCTCTGGATCATAAGCCATTATCGCAAGGGATGAAAGGGGTATGCGTATGATTGCCGTCGATGAAAAGAATGACCTTAAAGCGGACACGCCCGGCGCTGGCCAGCGGAACGGCATGATTCACGAGATAAACCGGAGCAAATACCATGGCATGGTGATCGGGAAAATCGCCAGCGCCTTTCACTGCGTCCGCGGCGGAACTAAGATCAGGGACCTCGCCGAGTCCCTCCTGGAAGACGAAAACATATTCGCGCTGGGGGTCGTTGACGAGGCCGACAGGGTGACGGGAATTGTGGTGCGTCGCGATCTCTTCGACATACTCGGCAAACCATTCGGGCGGGACCTCTACACCAACAAGACCGTGGAGAAGGTGATGAAGCCTGCCGTGCGCTTCGACGCGGCCACAAACTTATTCGCAGTGGCCGAGGAGCTCGCCGGTACGCTGAACGCCTCGGTGATCGGTTATTTCGTGCTGACCGGCGGGGACGATGTTTTCGCGGGGGTGTTCTCCTCAAAGGACCTGCTCATATGCCTCTCGGAGATGACGAGGAAGGACATCGAGCTCGCGCGTCGGCTGCAGGCGGGAATGGTGCGAGAGGAGTTCATGGAGGGAAGCCCCCGCTTCGCGGTGCTCGGGGCATCGGCCATGGCGAAAGGGGTGGGCGGCGATTATTACAGCATACGAAAATACGATTCTGTCCGCCGCCTCCTCGCGGTATGCGACGTTTCGGGCAAGGGGATCGCCGCGTCGCTCGTCACCGCGATAATTGACGGCATG
>JBFZEY010000140.1:0-3857 GCA_041306625.1 Spirochaetota bacterium
CAGATTAAGCTCCCACCGTTCCATGGCGACCAGCAGGTATTCCCCGGCAGCGACTGCGTGCCTTGAGACGCGGCGGGTTTGCGCGGGACCGGTGTCGGTCCGGCCCGCTTCGATGCCGTTGATTAAGACCTTATAAAAAATCATCCTTCCAGACGGCAAACCGGGCGTATCGTCGATCGCCTCGACCTCGAGGTTGTGGGCGCCCGGGGTACGATACCTGACACCCTCGGCATAGCGGTACACTGTCCTGGCCGTCGCCGCGTCGACGACCTCGGTGCTGCTCCCGTCCGAAACTGAGAGCATGCGCGGGTCGTTGCTGTCGCGAAAACGCGCCTTTCCCGTCAGTAGAATCGAGATCCGTACCTCGCTGATCACACAGAGAAGTTCCGCGCCTCTGCGTTCCAGGAGCACCGGTCGTTCTTGATACAGGGTAAAATCGAGCACCCCCTTTCTCTGCAGCAACTTCTCAGTATTAAAATCCGCCGAATAGAGAATGCCCTCCTCATTATCACCGTCTCCGTACAGGGCATAGAGTGTCTTCCCCGACCCGCGAAGACGCCATGGCGTAGAATCGAATCGTCCCATGACCAGCTCGAGCGCCCCGGTGTCACCCCGCATCCATCTTCCGGCGATGGTTTTACCGTCTTCCACGCGCAGATAGAACAGTATTCCGTCCTCATCGATAAACCGTTCGACGCCCGGTCCGATCGGAAGAACCACGATTCCTTCACGGTCCGCCGAATGGAGCGTACCGCCCGGAAGCAGCACATATGAAATGCCCGACCCTGCCGCGCCCCGGTCCGTTGAAGCGCGCGCGGACGTCGAAAGATCGTTCCATGCGATTATGGCAAATGTCAGATGGAGGATGATGGATGTGATAAGGAGTTTGTACCTAGAGCTTCTCAAGGATGTCCACAAACTCCGATTGATATATCCTGGCGCCCAGAGCGCTCTGCTCGTCCACGATCTCTTTCAATATCTCGGGAGTGGTGAGCGGGTTGATGGTGACGGCCCGGAGCACCACGATCTTCTGCGGACTGTACCGGGTGGACTCGATCATGGTACGCGATACGAAACTGTTGTCCTCCTGGCGCACGGCGCGGTGCAGTTCGATGGTGAGATCGTTAAGGGCGTCGTTGATGCGCCGGAGCTTTTTCAGCAGTTTGATGAGACGGTAGGGATCGGACTCATCGCCGATCTCCAGCATGAGCGCGTCGAGCCTGGCCTGGATTTTTCGGGGAACATAGCGGTAGTTGAATATGAAAATATCGGGAACGTTCATCGGCTCGAAATCGGGATGCCGCGTAACGATATCCCTGAGCGTTTCGGTTATATCGAAGGCGTGGTCGAAAAGTATACGGAAACCCTCCTTGCCGAATATTTTGAAGGTGACCCAGGGTTTCAGGCACGAAAACGGGCGCGACCCCTCCACGGTGAAGCGCCCCTGGTCGACCGAGTCCGGCCGGATGATGTAATTTGACGTATGCTTGATGTAATTGAGCGCGGTCTCGTTCCTGAAAAGGATCATTCCCATGGAGAGCGGGGAATACATGAGTTTGTGGGCGTCGAAGGTCACGGAGTCGGCCTGGTCTATGCCCCGGAAAAGATGGCGGTACTTGTCGACGATGAGCAGCGCCCCGCCCCAGGCCGCATCCACGTGGAAAAAGGTGTCGTTTTCGTCCGCGATGCGCCGGAGCTCGACGAGATCGTCGATATTTCCGGTTTCGGTAGTGCCGGCGATTCCGATGATCGCGATGATCTTCGTCTTCTCGTCGGAGCGTTCGTTCTGCTCCCTGATCTGCGCGCACACCTGGCGCATCCGGTCTATATCGATCCGGTTTTCGGTATCCACTGGAATCTTGATGACATTGTGGTTTCCTATGCCGAGTATGCGCGCGATCTTCTCGACGGAATAATGCCCGCGGGCAGACACCAGCACGACCGCCCGCTTGCAGTTGTAGTAACGGTATGCCTCGTAGAGGCCCGCCTTGCGGATTCCGGGAAAGCGCCCGCTCGCCGGAAACGCCTTGTTGCGCGCGACCATGAGCGCGGTCAGGTTCGCCATGGTGCCGTCGAGGGTCACGTTGCCGAGCGCTATGCGGTGGTTCTGCACGTGCGTGCGGTAGAAGTTCTGGGATCGGTCGAAGATGAGCCGGTGTATCCAGGCGATGAGTTCGCGCTCCAGGAAGGTGGAGGCCTTGGCGGTCTCTATCTTCACCTGGTTCTGGTTGAGCGCCGCGATGATCATCTCGAGCAGGATCATGAAATAGGGGATTGCGCTGGTCATGTGGCCGATATAGTACGGGTTGCCCACCTTGACCGAGTGGGCGATGACCTTGGACTTGATCTCGCCGAGGATGTCTTTTAGAAGGCTGGGGTGACGGGGGATTTCCATCACGGAGAATATCTTTGCGAGCTCCGGAAGGGATATTTCGCTGTGTATGCCTCCCTTCGCCTTAAAAAAGTTGTGGATTAGATCGAGGAGCTCCTGGCCGAATTCGAGGAACTTGTCGGGATTATCCGGCATTATGAACAGCTTGCGCAGATGTTCGAGGTCGGCCCGAACCTCTGACGTTCGTTTTTCCTCAACCGTGTCGAAGAGCTTCATGGTGTCCGGACGCCTGCCATAGAGTTAGGAAAAGCACCGGCCCTCCTGCGGCGCGGCCCCTCCCCATCACATGAATGATAATCCTATTTTGCAAGTACTTTTACTTAATTATAGCCATTGAACACGGAGACCCTACTTTTCGGAAATCTCCATAAAATCCATTACAGAGTCCTGCAACCGGACTGATCAAAAATGTACCTAATTAAGACCGTTTATTCCAAGAAAATACGGGAAAAGCCCTCCGCCGTTATTCCTGCGGTGATGGTTTGGGAACATATTATAGTAACTCAGCCCCTGGCCCCCTCTCTTTGAACGAAAAAGAGGGGGAATCCCAGCAAAAAGCTTAATGCCGGAACTCAAACAGCTCAGGAGGGAAAAAAACAATTGACAGGCAGTTTACTTTTTTATTGTGTAATGGAATACTTAAACATTAAAGCGTGAGGGAGAAACATTGTGCTTTTCTCGGATGATCAGGTTAATCTAACCAGCGAGATACTTAAATCGATCGCACATCCCATCAGGCTCAAGATCCTGTGCTTTCTTATGGAAGGGGAAAAGACGGTGGGCGAGATCGAAAAAGAGTTCGGCTCGTCGATCTCAAACATCTCTCAGCACCTGACGGTCCTCAGGAAGATCCATATGGTCAATCGCCGCAAAGAGGCCAATTTCATGTTTTACTCGGTGAAAGACCCAAAAATAGCCGAGCTTCTGGGCACACTCAAACAACTCTACTGCACCGGGCATTAAACCCCGGGCCACTCCTCAATACACCTTCAGTATCCTGCGGGTATTGAAAAACCGGTCCTCTTTGCGCATGTAACAGAAAGCGTGTATGTACGTTTTATTCCCGTTTTGCACGACCTCCTTGGGGAGGATGCGCCGGGTTGTAACGCGGCCGCTTTCGTCCATATAGCGGATCTTGACCACGTCGCCGAGGTAAATATCGTTGTTGAGGTTGAGCCGTCGTTTTTCCTTGCGCGTCAACTGAGGCTGCATCGCGTCGCCGTGAAGCCGCGTGAGATCGCCGAAGGTCCATTCCCCGGGAACGTCGTGGAAACGGACCACCTTCCGAAAGACCTCCATGCACGAGCAGGCGTCGGCGAGCGCGCGGTGATGGACGGTGCTTTCGATGTCGAGGTTCGCGCAGAGCGTGTCAAGACGGTAATTGGGCATGTTGACGAAGGTCTTCCGCGAGAGGCGTACCGTATCATAGGCGCGCAGGCGCGGAACGCTCAGCTCGCTCCGCTTG
>JBFZEY010000141.1:0-5514 GCA_041306625.1 Spirochaetota bacterium
GGCCGGCGATGAGGTCCTCGATGACATGGCCGCCGCCATAGCGGAACTGCCCTGGATGCACCTTGTTGAGCGGGTCGTCGTCCTGAACCTGCGTGGCCCCGAGGTAGGTGTCCACGGCGGCCAGACCCCCGTATGCCTCAACCTCGTTAAGCCACACATTCGACGCCTTCATCTTGGGCCGGGTATGGCCGAAGTTGATGAACGCCCCCGACGAGCACATGGTGCCGAACGTGCCGGTTGTCACCACGTCCACTTTTTTAAAGGCGTTCTTCACCCCCTCCGTGGCCACCAGCTCGGTCATCTCGTCGGCGCGCAGCACGACCGCCTTGCCCTGTCTTATTTTATCGTTTATCTCTTCGTAGCTTCGCTGTATAGGGATGGTATCCATAGGGTGTTCTCCTGGAGCGGCCGGCGATCGCATCGTTTTACGTGCGCATTCTATGCGGACCTGCCATGCAGTCAAATTTTATTTTCATGCCGCGCGCGCCGCCCGGGGCGGGTTTATCTCTTGACCGGGGCGAGCCGGTGCCGTCAGGTATTCAGGATATTTTAATTGCACTTAATCGGGTAAACTGTATTATACCGTCAATACGGCGGTAATTGCCCGGGGAAGACCTGTTTCCGCATTCGACGGGACGATTACCGATTTACTCGGCTTTTGCCGTACCCGGTGCACTTCCGGCGGAAGCGCGGCAGGCATTACGACATATCGTATCACGGGGAGAGACTATATGCGATCTGAATCGAGGCGAAAACGCGGCCGTGTCCGGAGTGGTCTTCCGGCAGTCCTTATCCTGGTTCTCGCAGCCTCTTTAACGGCCGCACAGACGCCGCCCGGCGTAGAGGGACCGGCGGACCTGGTTCCCGCATCGGCGATAATGTACGTACAGACATCGCGCCTTTCCAGCGCCGTGCCGGCGGCCGTATTCTTTCTCGGCAACCTGCTCCCCGCCGAGAACGCAAAGAAGTTAGAGGCCTGGAGGGCCGATTTTAAGGCAAAGGCCGGTGTCGATGTGCTCGACGCGGCTTCGCTTGCGAAGGCGGAAATTGACGTAAACCGTCCGGCGGCGTTGGCCTACATGGACGCCAAAAAAGAATCGGAACGGATAATGATCCTCGTTCCCGTTAAAAACGAAAAAACCTTCCCGCAGCGCTTTGTCGAGGTATTGAAAAAGGTCAACAGGGACAAGCCCGCGCTCGATCTCCATCCGGCGGTAAGCCGTCATAACAACCACGCGGTCTACCGGATGATGAAGGACGTCTTTTTTACCGGGATAAAGGGATATTTCGTCATTGCCTCATCCATGGACATCATAACCTCGGTTGTCGATGCGGGTGCGCCGCCGCTTTCGGCCGAACCGCTTTTCGCGGACTATGCTGCGAAGAAACGTGCGGGAAACGACCTTGATATTTTTTTAAAAAAGAGTTTTCTGCAGCAGATCGAGGAGGAGCGCCTCAAAAAGAAGGAAGACGATTCAGGCGACATCCCGGAGGGCGACGGCGATGAAGCTCCGGGGGACGGTTCAGCGAAAAACGGCCAGTCGTACACGCCGGATAAAAGGGCCCCTAAGCGCGTCCCCGGCAGGGAGAACGCCCTGTCCATGGTCCGCTCGCGGACCGACTTTTTCGATTACATTGCCGTTGCGTTCGCGCGGACGCAGGATGGCGTATCGCTCGATTTCAGCGCGTCACTTGCCGGAGGCAGTTCCCCGGCCGCGCTTCTCGCGCAGCTGTTCCGCCCGGGGCTTCCGGCATTCCTGCTCGCCGCCTCCGATCCGCTCGCGTATCACTACGTATCGTTCGACTTCAGGGCTCTGGATGTTTTTTGCGCAAAGAACGCCTCCTCGCCCGAGTATGAGCAATTGTGCGGGCAGTATAAAAAATTCAAGAAAGACACGGGGAGCTCTCTCGGTATCGACATGGATTCGGACTTCCTCCCCTGGTTCGGCGGCTATTTCAACGTGGTCATGCGGAAGGCCAGAATAACGGGGACGCTCGACAATTTCGTCATGTACGTGCCGATGACCGACAGGGCAAAGGCGACGGCGCTTACAAAAAAAATCAGGAGCGCCGTCAAGACAAAGAGCACGGACGATGGCGCCTATGGCGATGAAAGGATCGATGCGATACCCTCATTCTGGTTCAAGGACAAGCGCGGCAACAGGATAAGCGTGCTCGCCGACGAGCGGGGCGTGTTTGTGGCCAACAACACCGAATTTTTAAGGGAGGTGCTCGCGGGAGAGGGGAAACAGGAGGCGATCGTCTCGGCCCTCTTCGGCAAACCCGATTCGGGCACGTTCCTTTTGTCATACCTTAAAATTGAAAAGGAGAGCTATATGAAGGCGCTCCTGATGTTTCTGACGTACAATGCCGGACCCCACGTCGCGGGGCTCGTAAACCGGATCGATACCGTATCGCTGTCGGGCGGAAGGCTCGGCAATTATTATTCGTTCAACGTCGTGTTCAGGCTGCTCGAGGCGGCGGGAAAATAGGGAGCCTGAATTTCATCTAAAGAGGAAAACCGGGTACCGGGGAAGGAGGAATATGGCCGGTCGCGTGTTGCGTTACCATACCGGAGAAAAAATCATCGAAGCGGGTAAGGTCGAGCAGCGGATGTATATCATCCTGGAAGGCCCGGTGGGGATATCCCTGAGCGATGGTAAGAATACCATACGGGTGGCCACCCTTAAGCGGGGCGATTTTTTTGGTGAGATATCGCTCTTCAACAGCTCGCCGAGGAGCGCAAACGCGGTCGCGCTGGGGGAGGTAACGGTCGCCTATCTCGACAATCTTCAGGACCTCAAGGCCTTCCTGGTGAAGAACCCCTCCTTTGCCGCCAAGATGGTGCACATACTCGCCCAGCGACTGGCGAAGACCGACGAGATACTCATCGGCAAGATCAGTGAGCTTAACCGTGTGGAATTAATGGGCAAGTAACGGCAAATCGCTGTGAAGCTCGTGATGAAACATCTCTTCGGGCCGGTCAATTCGCGCAGGCTTGGCATATCGCTCGGCATAGATCTGGTGCCCTTCAAAACCTGCTCGCTCAACTGCGTTTACTGCGAATGCGGCAAGACGAGCAAACTTACCGCCTCCCCGGCGGAGTTTGCGCCCACCGACGAGGTGATCGCCGAGCTCCGCATGTACCTGGATTCAAAACCGCGGCTGGACGCGATAACCTTCTCCGGTTCGGGGGAGCCGACGCTCCACGTCGGAATCGGGCGGATCATCGACGTGCTCAAGGACGAGTTTCCCGGGTATACGGTTGTCGTACTTACCAACGGAACGCTGTTGTGGCGCGAAGCCGTACGACGATCGCTTCTGCGTGCCGACATCATCGTTCCCTCCCTCGATGCGGTGAGCGAGGACGCGTTTAAAAAAATCGCCAGGCCCGCCCCCGGCGTTACAGCGAAGCGCCTCATGGACGGCCTGGTCGGGCTCCGGGGCGAGTTCGCCGGGAAGCTCCTTCTCGAAATTTTCATCGTGCCGGGCGTCAACGACACCGACGCGGAGCTCAGTCTTCTCGCGGAGGCATGCGGTCGCATACGGCCCGACAGGGTCCAGATAAATTCGCTCGACCGGCCGGGTGCGGAAAAATGGGTGGAGCCGCTTTCCGCCGAAGGCCTCGAGCGGATAAAGGGCTTTTTCCCGGGCTTTGACGTGGACATTATAGGTAAACCGGGGTCCAGGGGCGATATGGAGTCGGCCCGAAAGAAGAGCGATCTCACCATGGCCGTCACCGCCACCATAGGGCGTCGGCCGTCGACGATCGACGACCTTTGCAGGGCGCTGGGCGCCTCCGCCGGCGAGGTGGAAATAGTGATTGCCGGTCTCTCGTCGAAAGGGCTCCTCGAGGTGAATGAGCTTCGGCGCGGCACGTTCTATTCGATTAAAAAGAGGGGCTGAAGCGGGACACCAATGACCACACGGAACATCGAAAAAGAGGAAAAGAGAAAGACACAGATAGTCCAGGCCGCATTCGAGGTGATCGCGTCGCGGGGGTACAACAACTTTACCATCGAGGACATCGCCAACCGCGCCGGTCTCTCCAAGGGGGGGGTCCTCCATTATTTCAAGACGAAGGAAGACATCCTGATCCACCTCCTCGAGGTCATCTACCGGCAGATCGAGGAGACCATCGTTCGGCGTTCGCAGCGCTACCGTACCGCCGAAAAGAAGCTCAAGGCCATAATAATAGCATTCATCGTGACGGCGAAACGGCACCCGTCGGTCTATACCGTCATGGTGGATTTCTGGGCTCAGGTTTCGACTAACGAGCGCGTGAAAAACATCAACGGCAAGATATACGGGATCATCTGCGACGAGGTGAGGAAGATAATCGACCTTGGCGTTGAGAGCGGGGAGTTCGTCGCGGTGGATTCGGCGAACGTGGCGCGGCTTATCGTTTCCATGGTCATGAATGTCGCCATCCAGTGGACATTCGACAATTCCGGCTGCAACATCGACCACATCACCAGGGCCTGCCTTTCCATGGTGACGGCCTATCTGAGGAAGCGGCGCAATATCAAAGCGGAATCGTGATGCGCGCGCGGGTCTTGTTGCGACCGTCGGTGGTTACCGAGAAGCTCTTGTAGCTTATATTGATGCTCTTTAACAGCATAACAACCATTGAAAGCCCGAGCCCCATGCCCTCGGCGGCCGGGTCTGGATTCTCCAGATAGAACTCGGCGATGCTGTCGTATTTCGACGACATCTCGATGCGTTCGTTGATCCTCGCCAGATCCCTCTTGGCAAGCGGCAGATTATTGATGACATCTATTACGAGCCGGTTTCCCTGCATCTTGAAATAGGTCCTGGTGGAAAGGCGGCTGAGCTTGGACTTGATGCCGTACTCCAGGAGCGCTTCCTCGTTGAGGATCGAACGGAGCTTGCGCACGATTTCGATGATGTCGTCGGTCTCCGTAATGATCCCCTCCTCGAGGAGGAGGCGTTTGGCGTTAGCCTTGGTCGCGTTTGATGTGAGCTCCTTGATGCAGGAGAAGATCGGCGTGAGGTACTCTTCTTTACCGTATTTTTCGAGGATGCGGGCGAGGGAGAACTTGATATGCTCCTCGGTGGTTTCAATCATGGAGTAGGCGATGAAAACGACGTCGCTACCCTGGTTGATGGCGTTTATCAGTTCGGGCTGGATATTCTTTTTATCTAAAAGCAGTTCCATCGAATCGACACCGTTATAATGAAGTCGGCGCTCGGCCCGCCCGCCTGCGCCATAACCGCATTCATGGTATACCGGAAGTATCGGCATTATATCAAGTATAAATTGATTTCCTGTCGAAAAATTGGACAATTATCACTCTTCGCCGCATAGATCTGCTGCGCATTTTTGCACTACCGGGAGCTCCCCGGTAGTGCCCGGTTATGCAACAGGGTAAATGTATTGACAGAATTTTAGACCGGGAGTAGCTATACTGTCATCACGGGGGTGCCGTCGTCATGGATGAAACCCGGGCCGCGGGTGAAAAACGTGCGGCACAGCGTTCTTCCGGCGCTCCT
>JBFZEY010000142.1:0-4219 GCA_041306625.1 Spirochaetota bacterium
GGGCCCTTGATGAGAATCTCGCCTGATTCCCCTGCAGGCAGTTCCTTCTTCCCCGTCTGGAGGTCGACGATTTTTATGTCGGTGTCCGCTACCGGAACGCCCACGGTACCCGGTTTAACGGTGCCACCCCAGGGTGTTACGCAGGCAATGGGGGATGTTTCAGTAAGACCATACACCTCGCAGATCGTCGCGCCCGCCAGCTGCTGCATATCGCGGATGGTCTCGGGGGCCAACGGCGCGGAACCGGAGAAAAATCCCTTAACGAAATCCAACCTCATCCTCCTGAATACCGGATCCGCCAGGAGGCCCACAAAAATGGTGGGGGCGCCGGGTATGAAGGTTGGCCTGTTCTGTTTAACTATTTCGATGATACCCGCGGGCGTGGGCCGCGGAATCATGAGGTGTGTAAAGCCCATCCAGATCATAAAATTCTGTATGGCGGTAAAACCCGCGGAGTGGAAAATGGGGAAGGTCCCCACCAGACGCTCTTCCGCCGGTTTAAGATCCGGGAACCACGCGACAAACTGCTGGACATTGCAACTGATGTTTTTATGAGACAGCATCACCCCCTTGCTTACCCCGGTGGTTCCGCCGGTGTAAATAAGGGCACCGAGGTCGTCCCACCGGGCTTCATTTCCAACCGGACCGTCCGGGTATTTTTCCATGAGGTCCTTGAAAATCATGACCGTCTCCGAGGGCTCGATCTTCTTATACATTTCCTTTCGCACGAAGGGGAACAGCTGCTTTTTAGGGAATGGAAGGAAAGAGTGGATGTGGCAGGCGATTATTTTACGCACCCCCGTGGATGGCATGATTTTCTGTATCCGCGGCACCAGCAGGGTCAGGGTGATGGCAACGACCGATTCTGAATCCCGCAGCTGGTACTCGAGCTCCCTTTCCGTATATAGAGGGTTATTCTGTACCGCAACTGCGCCTATGCGGAATATCGCAAGGTTCGCGATAATGGTCTGGGGAATATTAGGCAGGATGAGCGATACCCTGTCACCCGCCTTCACCCCGATATCCTTGAGGGCCCGGGCAAACTGGTTCACCATTCCGTCGAGCCGCCGATAGGTAATTTTCATTCCCATATAATCAAGCGCAACGGTGCCGGGATAATTCTTCGCCGTACGCTCCAGTGCTTCGGGGATTGTGACCTTTTCGTAGTCAATACTCCTTTGCACTCCCGGGGCATAACACTTGTGCCATAATCTTTGTTCCATACGATACCTCCTGGTCCAGGGAACCCAGTTCCCCGCATTATTTGGTCCCGAAACAGCCCCCTTCTATAAATATACGGGGATAGGAACAACTGTTCTCTTCAATAATAGTCTTAAGCACGGAGATGCAGACAGATGTTCACGATAGGCAGGTGGCGATCGTCAAACGGGCGCTTTCCTCAAGCGCCGGAAAACCGAGAAAATCGCAATGGGGTTGAAAGCGATGGCACGGCCTCTTTAACCGGTGGGCAATACGCCTGGCCGACAATTCATCAGCGTTCTCATCCACCATGTTCAAACGTGTGCATTACAAACAAATAATGTTAATGATACTCACTAACCGTCTTCTGTCAAGTTTTTTCTATTTGCGGTAACGCGACATATGTGCTACTTGCCGTTGCGACCGGTTATGCCCTTGAAAATAAAACGGCAGAGGTCCGCCGTCCTCTGGTCGGGGTTGATGTCCCGATTGAAGACCACGTCGGTGAGGCAAATGTGTTCTATACTGCCAAGTATCACCTGGCGCAGGAACGAGGGGGTAACATCTTTTCTAATCTCGCCGCTCTTCATCCCTTCCTCTATAATTTCGAGCAGAATATCGCTGTATTCCTTTACAAGTTTGTAGGATCTGCTGCGATAGTAATCGGGGAAACTGCGCACCTCGAGAAGCAGTATCCGGGCGAAGACCCGGTTGGTAGCATATACATTGATGTGGGTCCAGATGGATTTTTCAAGTTTCTTCAGAGCTCCCTGAATTCCCCGCATTTCTTCCTGCGCTTCCACCAGGTATCGGTTCATGTATTCCACCAGCAATTGGTGAAGCAGATCGCGCTTGTCTTTATAGTATTTGTAGATCAGCGCTTCCGTAACACCGGCGTGCCGAGCAATCTCGGCGGTGGTAATCTCATTAAATGTTTTTTTACTTAAGAGGGTCCGCATTGCTTCAGCGATTTTAATTTTTCCGGGGGGCAGCTTTTTTTCATTTTTCATTTCTGTCGGTCCGCAACCATGGTCAAAAGTATCACTATCGGGAATTACACTTAAAAAGCATGCTAGTAAAGCCCGCTTATTCTTTTTGTCAAATCTTTTCGGTGGCTTTATCGGCCCATGAAGAGGGGGGTCCGTTTTTCCATCTTCGCCGTAAAACCCTCGGTTACGTCACCGGTTGTGATCAGAAGGGATTGCGCCAGAGCCTCCAGCTCCTGAAATGAATATTTATCCAGATGAGCTCCCCGATCTATAACCTTCTTGACCATCCCCAGCGCCAGGGGCGCCTTGCGATTGAGAAGCGACGCGAACTTTTTCGCCTCGTCCAAGTGCCCACCCTCTTCTGTTACACGATTCACAAGTCCCGTTGCCAGGGCATACTCGGCGGGGACTTCCATCGCCGTCATGATAATCTCCTTCGCGCGTGCCATTCCCACGAGCCGGACGAGCCGTGTGATACCGCCCACATCGGGGATCAGGCCGAAATCCACCTCGGGCATACTGAGGCGGCAATCCTTCGTCATTATGCGAAAATCGGCGGCCAGGCTAAGCTCCATGCCGAGACCGACGCAAACGCCATGGATGGCGCAGATGACGGGCTTCTCCATGCGCTCCATGAGGTTCAGCACCGATTGCAGATCCGAGAGGATTATTCTGAATTTACGGGCCGTCGAAAAACTCACACCGCCCATCCCGGCGATAAAATTGAAATCAACGCCGGCGGAAAAGCATGGCCCCTCGCCATACAACACAACCACCCTCACCTCATCGCGGCCTTCGGCCTCCCGAAGACGTCCGTCAATATCCCTCAGCACATCGCCGTTTAGCGCGTTTCTCTTATCCGGTCTGTTAAGTGCGATAAAGGCCGTCCCTTCCGCAATACCGAGGGTCACAAGGTTTTCCATTCGCTCCTCCCTGTTAAACATACCGCCGCGACCTTTTTCGGTCATATCCATGAAGTATACATTCCGGCGGGCTACAAGGTGTAACCATAGTAAGTGATATTCACTAATTTAATATTGTCAACAACTTTGTGTGTTATTCCGGAGAAGCGGGAACCGCCCGGTCAGGCCTTGCTGTTAAACCTCAGGGGGCCGTGGATGTCGCCCAGATCCCGTTTCGCATGACGATTCGCGATACCTCTCCGGGTCGTGCGGGCTGCCTGTAATCCGTTATGGTATATTCCGGATCATGCGGAAGCAGCACACCGAAGCAGTCATCCCGCATGAACGCCTGGGGAAGGATAGTATAAATCATCCGTTTCCGCGCGAAATCCAGCAGTTCCGAGACGCTGGAGAAATCACCGATCTCCTCGATGGTTTTCAGAGTGGGCGGCATGAGAAGCATCTCCCCTCGTCCGTGCTTTTTCAGCGCCTCCCCGGGGGATATCCACCTCGACTCCACGAGCTCCCTGTTATCGTGAGCAGGCTCCAGCCCCTCGGGAAGCACGGCGAGGAAAAAACGCGTGTCGAATCTCTTTTTCTCAATTTCAGGAGTGATCCAGCGGGCATAGGGCACCAGCATACCGGGATCGAAACTAACAGACAGCAGAGAGGCGATTTCACCGAGGGTGACGGCTTCCATATTGAGTTCCGCCCTGAGTGTTTCGAGCTTATCTTTCAGTACCGTGTTCCCGGGGACAAATGCCTCGCCCATCTCGTTACGCCCGAAGAGAACGCCGGCCTCCTCGAAGGTTTCCCGTATGGCCGCGAAAAAGATCGCCTGCGGCTTTCCCTCTCCCCAGAACGACTCTTGAAAATGGTTTCCCGGGGCGACGCCGCCCGGCCCATACAGGGCATTCTCCAGAGCCGGATCGCCATCCCCGGGATCCACACGCCCCCCGGGAAACACATGGGCGCCCCCCATGAAGGACTGGCCCCGGTGCCTGCACATCAGAAACACCTCAAGGCCCATGGCGCCGTCCCTGAGCAGAATCACCGTCGCCGCGGATGGTATTGTTTTACCGGAAGAATCTTGCATACAATGCCCCGTCCTGGTTCAGTTTTTCTGAA
>JBFZEY010000143.1:0-5568 GCA_041306625.1 Spirochaetota bacterium
GGCCACGATAAGAGACTGGAATGGCCAGATGATTGGACTCGTGATCGTTTTCCGTGATATAAGCGGCAAGACGATGATGGAAAGAGAACTGCAGACTATCGAAAAGCTCAAGGCGGTCACCATTGTCGCCGCCGGAATCGCCCACGATTTCAACAATCTTCTGACCGCGATTCTCGGGAATATAAATATCGCAAAAATGCATACTGCGGGGCGCTATGACCTGCATTCGTTTTTAAATGAAGCGGAAAAGGCCTGCCTTAGGGCAACCGGACTAACACAGCAGATGCTTTCCTTCTCGAAGGGCGGCGCCCCGGTAAAAAAGACAATATCCATTCGTGAGCTTATTGAGGATACGGCACTGTTCGCGATGAGCGGCTCTACGGTCGCAAGTGAGTTCAGGTTCCCAGGAGATCTGTGGTCCGTGGATGTTGATCCCGTACAGCTGAGCCAGGTCATTCAAAATCTTGTTATAAACGCCGTTCAGTCGATGCCTTCCGGCGGGTCTCTTGTCATTGCCGCGGAAAACCGCGTCGTGAATGATCTTGACCACCTGCCGCTCGCGGTCGGAAGCTATGTTAAAATCATGGTTAAGGATTCAGGATGCGGCATGGACCAGAAAACACAGTCAAAGATTTTCGACCCGTTCTTTACGACAAAGGCGACCGGCAGCGGACTCGGTCTCACGAACAGTTACCTTATAGTCGGCAATCATAAGGGCCATATGACGCTGGAATCGGAACCGGGGAAAGGAACCCGCTTTTATATCTACCTGCCGGCAGCTTCGGGTGAAAGGAGTGTCGACATTAGTAGAACAAGCGAAAAGTATATAGCCGGAAAACATATACTTATCATGGAGGATGAAAGCATTGTAATTAATACAATAAGGAAAATGTTCGAATTTATAGGTTGTACCGTTGATATAGAACAGGACTGCGATCAAACGATTGCCAGATACCGTGAATCTATCGAAAAGAATATTCCATACGACCTCGTACTGCTCGACCTTACAATTCCTGGAGGCAGGGGCGGGGTGGAAACACTGCGGGAACTTTTTAAAATAAACCCTTCTGTTATGGCGATTGTTTCCAGCGGCTATTCGAACGATCCGGTCATGGCCAGATATGAGGAGTACGGATTCAGGGGCGTACTGAGAAAACCCTACAGAATCGAGGAAATTCATGAGATGCTGCGGGAGCTGTTTGCATCGTCAACGCAGTGATAATGACCGCTAAATCGGTATTATTTAGATTTTCCCTCCGGTAGCACCTCTTGGAAAATAACAGAGTCATGACACTGGCGGCAGGCCGATATGCCGGAAGTTACGCAGTATGAAAGCATAACCAGAGAGCAATATTGAAAAATACAATGGTGAGTACTCCTTTTTTGCAGCGAACATACGTCGTCATTACGCTGGCGACGCTGTCCACGATAATGTGGGGAAGCGCCTTTCCCGCGTTAAAAATAAGCTTCGGTGTCATGAGTATCGACACGACCGGCGAGATGCTGGATTTCATTGCTTACCGGTTCCTCATAGCGGGATCGCTAATCGCGCTGTATATAAAGTTACTGGGCGGAAGCCTCGCTCTTAACGATAAACGAGAATACCTGAAACTGTCCATTATAGCGATGGTTCAGGTTTGCCTTCAGTTCTTTTTCTTTTACACGGGACTCAGGCATACGACCGGCGTTGCGGCCTCGGTCATCAATGGCACCGGGACCTTTTTTATCATTATTTTTTCACAGATCTTTATCGCCACCGAGAACGTAACGGCGCGGAAATGGATCGGAACCTGCGTCGGATTCGCCGGGCTTGTCGCCGTAACCTTCAATCCCGAATTGATGAGCCTCTCGTTCTCCGCGGCCGGCGAGGGAATGATCCTTCTGACCGCTGTTACCGGCGCGCTCGGCTCCCTTCTGGTGAAGAAAGCCTCTGTCAATGTTTCGGCGCTCCACATCAACCTCTACCAGTTTATCATAGGTTCATTGCTGCTTCTGGCTGTTTCATCGGCGATAGGTGGTGAGCATATGGACATCAGGGGATTCTCCATCTCCGATGTGTTCCTCCTGCTGTATCTGGCAATCACCTCGGCGCTGGCCTTTTCAATCTGGTACCTGCTTATACAGCATAACAGCCTTTCGCGCATCGCGGTGTATTTTTTCATGGTACCGGTATGGGGTGCGCTTTTCTCGGCAATCTTCATCGAGGGCGAGACGCTCAGTTCGATGACCGCTCTCGGCGCGGCCATGGTATCTTCTGGCATTTACTTGGCCAACAGGGAGTAATGGGGCCCACATTCGGGAATGCCTGTTCGTGTGGGCATTGCGCATGTGTCCCTTTCTCGGAGATGGCTTCGGGGCAGAGACGAAAATCCTGCCAGATTCCTTCGTGTTCGCCGTACTGCTCACCCTGGTCACCAAACTACCCGCACAAGACGTCGCCGGCGCCGGGAAGAAACAGAATACCGATTTTGTGTACGCTCCTTGTCTCCACCAATTTTGCACTTATCCATACTCGAGGCGGCTTACCTGGCGGGCGCCGACGCGTGAAAGGCAATCATCGGTTTCACATATTGAGAGGCGCTCACCAGTCCCATAAACCACTTCTGGATCCCTGCAGTGCTCCCGATCGTGGGCCAATTGATGAACATACGGACGAGGGACTTCATTGGTTATACGGCCCTGATATCCCTGATATTCATCGTGGTTGAATCGGTGATAATCCTGTTGATATAGATCACCGTATGAAACAATCGGTTACGGAAGCCGAATCCCGCGGAGATGTATTGCCCTGACCCCCTTTTTTTTGCGCATGGTGTTTTTCGATACGCGTACGCTTCGTTTAAACGCTTGACAGAGTTTTTTTTATGCGAATAGACTCGGTTGCGAACGGAAAACCAGGCGGGATAGCGCGAATATTCATCAGGCCCCGGATTCTCCCTGCAGGCATCTCCTTCTTCGGCCGATACGCCCTTCTTCAGAACTCATTCAACCGTTCGTTCGATCATCAGGATTCCACCTGCCGATACTAAAGATCTAGCGTACAGGAGAGATCTCGAGCGTAGGCGGGCTAAGGCTTTATGGAGAAAGCAATACTTCACCGGCATTGATGTGATATCGGCGACGCATATTTTTCCTGCCGGTATCGCTCTGAACAGGGGGAAATCCGCATGTACGAACTAAAATATGACCCGGACATCTGTCGAAGATGCCAGACCATCGATTGTATAATGAACTGCCAGTACATCGAGATGGACCTGGAGACGGCGAAACGCGAAAAAAATAAGCTGCTTGAGGCCGTTGATTCCGCACTTCTCCACGACTGCGTGACCTGTTACGCCTGCGAGGAGTACTGTCCTAATGGAAACCATCCATTTTACCAGATAGTCGAGCGTCAGGAACAACTGGGGATAGACCCGGTGCCCCGACCGATAACCAAGTCCCAGGTGCAGGCAATGGCGCCTTCGGGGAAGATAAAGGTCAGGGAGGGGAAGGGGCCCCTGGTTAACCTGTGTTATTTCCCCATGCTGAGGGGCCTGATAAAAGGCAGACTCTTCCAGGAAGCCGCCTATTTCGCCGGCAGCGATTTCATGTGCCAGATAATGTTTCTGCATTTCGCCCGGGACTCGGTTATCAAACAGCGCCTGCCGTCCCTCATTGAAAAGATACGGCGCGAGTACGTGGCGGGAAGGGGCTCCGATG
Source organism: Spirochaetota bacterium (assembly GCA_041306625.1). GTDB lineage: Bacteria > Spirochaetota > UBA4802 > UBA4802 > UBA5368 > MVZN01. Next base: position 3,700 of record JBFZEY010000143.1, read on the forward strand.
AAATGGTCTGTTACCACGACGAGTGTTTCGGCACCTATACCTCATGGGCGCCAGCCTTTGGCATGGAAGTCCCTTTTAAGCCGGTCCATCTTTTCGATTTTCTCGCCCGCCGCCTCGGGGAACTTGACGGGCTGCATAAGCTCAACATCAAGGCGGCCTACCAGCGGCCGTGCTCTAACCGGCTCGCTCCGCAAACCGACGCCCTCGTTGACAGGATTTTCGAGCTCATCGGCGTGGAGAGGACCGCCAGGGAATACGACCGGAAAAACGCCCTCTGCTGCGGAGGGGTCTTCGAGGCCCAGCAGCGCTTTGACCTGGCCGAACAGGTCCGGGAGCGAAATGTTGAAGACATGAAAAAGTCGGGAGCCACCCACGTGGTATTCAACTGTCCTTTCTGTTATTTCACCCTTTCACAGAAGGTGAGCGAGGCGGGGATGGCGCCCACCTTTATATCGGAACTCTGCCGTCTGGCCGCGGGATAGGAGGACCAATGAGCGACATATACAGCGAGATTGAAAGGATCGTCGGCGGTAATAATGTTTCGCGCTCGAGTGAAGAGAAATACCTATACTCGCGCGACCAGGGATTGCAGAGGCCCCATGATCCCGACTGCGTGGTGCTTCCCGGTACGGTGCAGGATGTTCAGGAAATACTGCGACTGGCGAACCGGGAAAAAATGCCGGTGGTCCCCATGGGTGGCGGGCTGGTACTTTCCGGCCTCAGCATTCCCCAGAGGGGCGGAATCGTTATGGACATGAAACGCATGAACCGTGTCCTCGAGGTGAACGAGGCATGCCGCTACGCCGTGGTAGAGGCCGGCACGGGAACGGGCATGCTAAAGGCCTATCTGGAAAGGCACCACCCGAAGCTCAAATCTTCAATGCCGGACGCGCCGCCCATCGCTACAATCGCGGGCAATGTAGCAATACACGGATCGGGCCATCTCTCGCAATCCGAGGGGGGCTTCCACTCGGAGATGGTGACGGGACTCGAGGTGGTGCTGCCCACCGGCGAGCTGGTGCGGCTGGGCTCCTGTTCCACCGTGCCGGGATGGTTCTCACGGGCGCCGCTGCCCGACCTTGCGGGGCTGTTCCTGGGATGGAACGGAACAACCGGCATCATAACAAAAGTGGGCATAAAGCTCTACCCGAAACCCGCAATGAGCGACGTAGTGGCCTTCATGACCGAGGACCTCGACACGCTGCCCGATGTGATAGGCAGGATCACCGGGACTGAGATGGCCGAGGATGTGGCCATGATGATCGCCCCGAAACCGGACATGTTCAGGGGCTTCCAGCTTACGGCGGCCACGGTTACGGCGAATTCAAAGGATGAGATGAAGATGCGCATTGCCGTTATCCGCGAGTCCTTGCGTGAGTATTACGAACGGAAGGAGGCGGGATTCGCCCCCATACCTCCCGCCATGAAAGAAAAGCTTTCGGAACAGCCCCAGAAGACCCTGACCGGTTTTGCCGACGTATTGAAGGGTGGAGGATTCGAGTACGTGGGCGGGATAATTCCCACCGACAAAATCCCCGGTGCGGCCAGAAGCGGACTGGAAATCGCCGAGCGCATGGGGATCACCTATTCGCTCGGGGCACGGGTGATCGGGCGGGCTCACTGCGTCATGTTTTTTTTCGCCTATCCGTTCAACAGGGCCGACGAGCGTTCCATGGAACAGGCGGGCAGCGCGCTGGAGCAGGCCAACATGGCAATACTCTCCCTGGGGGGCATACCGTGGAAGGCCGAGGTGCCCGCACAGGAGCTGATACTCGAAAGGATGGACCCGGCGACGAAAGACCTGATGGTAAAAATCAAAAATACCCTGGACCCCAACGGCATCATGAACCCCGGCAACTGGGAGGTGAA
>JBFZEY010000144.1:0-2866 GCA_041306625.1 Spirochaetota bacterium
CGCGGGAAGCGCCGGCTTGCGGTGACCGGATTCCGGCTCGCTGTAATCGGTGAACGTCTCCGCGTACACACCACGCACCCGGTACCAGTACCGAACTCCGGGGACCGCGCCCGCGTCGAGATGTTCCGTGCCGGCGACCTCGGCCACGCGATCGAAGTCGCCCGTCTCCAGCTTCGACCGGTAGACGACATAGCGCTCCCCGTCCGCAGCCTTCGCCGACGCCCACGAGAGGCGCACCCCTGCGGCCTGTTCGCCGTCGCCGGCCGTAAGCCCGACGATCCAGTCCAGTCTCCCGGCGAGGTGCAGTGCGACGCGCCTGCCAAGGACCGCCGCGGCGTCGGCGGCCCCCGCGGCCGACTCGGCCGTTTCCCCGCTGTGGTACTCGAACGAGGAGGCGGCGATGTCGAGTACGCGCGCGGAGGCGGTGTGCCGCCCGTCGTGCGCCTCCAGCGTGAAAACGAGGGCCTTCGACGCGCCCGTTGCGCGGAGGAGGCCTGAAAGTTTTGCCGGGGAATCGCGCTCCTCGCGTATAAGCCGCCCGGCCGCGTTATCCAGCGCCGCTGAGTCGACGAGCGAGACGCCTTCATCCGCGGCAAACACGGCACGGAAGGCCTTCTCGGCGCGGTCCATGGTGTCCGGCTCGACGGCCTTCGACTGCATCGACACTATAGCGATGGCGGATTTTTCTGATGAGTGCACGCGATCGCCTGTTGCAATGAACAGGAGCGCGGCGGCCAGAAAAAGCTGATATTTTTTCATTGAGCGGTATCTCCACTGGGATTCAAGATTACAGATTCAAGATCACAGATTGAAAGATTTGTTGCGTCACTGACAAAATGTCATCGCGAGGAGGCCGAAGGCCGACGTGGCGATCTTAAAAAGGCAACAGGTTTTCACCAGAGAACCAACTGCAGTATGAGATTGCCACGCCCCGATACGGCCGGGGCTCGCAAAGACACTCAGTAAAGCAACAACTCTACAGATTAAAGATGAAAAGATTGTATCTGCTATTGCTTTCATGCTGATTTAACACGATAACTGTCTGATATGCAAGAGCAAAATATCCGGAAGCGGCAAGGGGTTAGAACCCCTTGTTCTGGCGGGATGTGCATCTTTTTGCGATACCGGTCCGAACAGACAGAGAGTACGGGGCTGTAGCCCCGTGTGACATACCCGTGGCCCCATGCGGTATCCTGCCGCTGGATTGACGGTGAACACCATGCTCAATGCGCACTCGTTACGAATGCTTCGTGGCGGTAGTGGTTGGTGGTACGGTTGCGGTCAACGCCACGACCATATTAATTGCTTGAACTGCCGGCCCGCTGACGGTACGGTGATACACGCTTGGCGCCATGCCGCGCTACCGGTTATTTTACCACTCATTAAGTATTCCGGCCTGCATCCAGAACGCCAAGTGTGTAAATATTGAATCTTTTAATCTTTAATCTTGAATCATGAATCAATCATCGGTAACCATGAACATCGAAAAATCAATTTCCCTGTACAAACGCGCGTGCGAGCTGATGCCCGGCGGTGTAAGCTCGCCGGTGCGGGCGTTTAAATCCGTGGGCGGCAACCCGCTTTTCATGAAAAAAGGCGCGGGGGCGCATCTCTTCGACGAGGACGGCAACGACTACATCGACTACTGCATGTCGTGGGGGCCGCTCATCCTGGGGCACACCGACGCCGACGTCGTCGCCGCCGTGGTTGAGGCGGCGCAAAGCGGCACGAGCTTCGGCACGCCCAACCGTTACGAGGTGGAGCTCGCGGAGATGGTCGTGGCGCGCTTTCCCTCGATAGAGAAAGTCCGCTTCGTGAGCTCCGGCACCGAGGCCGTCATGAGCGCGGTGCGGCTTGCGCGCGGCTGCACGGGATGCGACAAACTCATAAAGTGCGACGGCTGTTACCACGGCCATGCCGACCACCTGCTGGTGGCCGGGGGCTCGGGCCTGGCCACCTTCGGCACGCCCGACTCGGCCGGTGTGACCGCGGACAACGCGCGCGATACCGTCGTGGTGCCGTACAACGACCCCGGCCGCCTGGAGGACGCGCTCAAAGAGCACGCGGGCTCGGTCGCCGCGGTCATCATGGAGCCGGTTCCCTGCAACTACGGCCTTATCCCGCCGTACGAAAGCTACGCGTACACCGCCGGGGACGACAAGGCCGCCGGTGCGATCGGGCACGTGGACCGCACGCGCAAAAACTACCTGCACGCGGTGCGGGCGCTCTGCGATACCTACGGCGTGCTCCTGATCTTCGACGAGGTCATAACGGGCTTCCGCCTGGCGCGCGGAGGGGCGCAGGAATACTTCGGCGTGCGCGCCGACATCACCACGCTCGGCAAGATTATCGGCGGCGGGCTGCCGGTGGGCGCCTACGGCGCATCGAACGAGATCATGGCGAAAGTCGCGCCCGACGGACCGGTCTACCAGGCGGGCACGCTGTCGGGGAACCCGCTCGCCATGCGCGCCGGAATCGCCACGCTCGCGAAGCTTGAAAAAATCGACGCCTCCGCGCTCCTCGACAAAAAAGCGGAGACTTTTCGCGCGCTCATCGATCCCGTGGCGAAAAAATACGAAGGCAAACTCCTCGTGCTTCAGATGGGATCGATCTTCGCGCTCTACTTCACCGACCGGCGCTCCATCACCACGGTGGACCAGGTGCGCGCCTGCGACATGAAGGCCTTCGGCCGCTTCCACGGCGAGATGCTCCGCCGCGGCGTGTACCTTTCGCCCTCGGGCTACGAGGTGGGCTTTCTCTCCACCGCGCATACCGACGAGGACCTCGCGCGCACGGCACGGGCGATGGAGGAGGCGTTGGGCGTGTCCCCATGAAGGCGCGATTGGCCAATCGCGCCTTCATGGGG
>JBFZEY010000145.1:0-2654 GCA_041306625.1 Spirochaetota bacterium
AGTCGATGTGAGTTCTTCCGGACACGGGGCAAAAGACAGCATTCCTCGCAAGGTTTTTTTCGCGGCGCAAGAAATAGAGAGCGCCGGAATATACGTCCCCCGCTATTCAAGGAGGATTATCATGACACACCGGAAGGATGGTCCCCAGCTTTCTAGCCTTCTGGAGTCACAGAAGCCTGCGGCGGTCGTAGCCGAGGTTAAAAATATATTCCACCACCATTATTCCGCCCGCGCCTTCGCCCCGGTCGCCCGTTGTGCCCGGCTCACCAGGGACCTCTTTATGGGTAAATACCCCGGTTACCGCGCGTGCAATACCGAATACCACAATCTGACGCACACCATGGATGCTCTCCTCGCCTCGTCCAGGATCGTAGACGGATTCAACATACAGAACCCGCCCCTTCCGGTCACAGTCGCCGTCAACCTGTTCTGCGCCGCACTGCTGCATGATACCGGGTATATCCAGGAATCATGGGACACTGAGGGAACCGGTGCTAAATACACCTCCACGCACGTGGAGCGCAGTGTGAACTTTCTCCAGAGGAACCGCGACGCGTTTCGCTTTGATAACGAGTCCATCAGGATGATCACGAACACCATCCGCTGTACGGGGCTCAGCGTGGACCTCGACACCATACCTTTCAAATCCGACGCGGAACAGTACGCGGGGTGCGTCCTGGGTACGGCGGACATCCTGGGGCAGATGTCGGACCGCTCTTACCTGGAGAAGCTGCTTTTTCTGTATTATGAATTCAAGGAAGCCGGAATCGCCGGCTTCAACACGGAATTCGATCTGCTCCGTAAAACCGTCGACTTCTACCAGATTACGAAGAATCGGCTTACTGAATCGTATATGAACATTCATATATATTCCCAGCACTATTTCAAGCACCGACACGGAATCGATACAAATCTGTATCTTGAGGCCATCGAGCGTCAGATCGCCTACCTGGAAAAAATAATAGAAGACGATTCAACCAACTTCCGCCACAAGCTGAAACGCGGCCCCTGGGTACACGAGTATCGCAGAGACCTGGACATCCCGTCGATTTCCGACAACAGTCCTCTTTAACGGCCTGATACGATCACCATTTATTACGGCACAAATCTGTTTCCAAAAACCCCAGATGATACATGATTGTATCGCGATCCGTCAGGTACCAGACCCCTGTCCGCGCAACCGCCGCCCGCCCACCCATAAATCAATTCGCAGGCAGTCACTTCGCAGGATAGCAGATAACATCCCATTACGGCAATGTTAAATTACCGGCCGTCCGCCGGGGCTGATACTCTTTTCGAATTCCATTTAAGCCCGTCGCGAACTTCGGCACGCTTTATGCTCATATACTGGCAGGTTACAATATTTCCACTATTCCGGGGGGCTTATGAGAAAGTTATCAGGAATTCTGGCGCTCGCGCTGGTCATCGGCGCATCAGCGACAGCCGCATTTGCCGCGGAGAACGCACCCGCGGCCGTTACCCGGGAGGCGCTTGAAACTCTTAAGACATCCATCGCGGTCGGCATCGACACCGTATGGGTGCTTTTCGCGGCGTTTCTCGTCTTCTTCATGAACCTTGGCTTCGCCATGGTAGAGTCCGGATTGTCCCGCGCGAAAAACGCGGTTAATATCCTGGCCAAAAATTTCATCGTCTTCGCCATCGCTTCGCTGTCGTTTTACGCGATCGGATGGGGGCTTATGTTCGGCAACGGCAATCCCTTCATGGGGCTCGAGGGCCTGCTCTTCGTAAACGGCGCCGACACCAGTCCGGCGATCGGCGAGGCGTACAAGGGCGCCTATTCCGCCATCAGCTGGACGGGGGTTCCGCTGTGGGCCAAGTTTTTCTTCCAGCTTGTCTTCGCCGGGACCGCGGCCACCATCGTTTCGGGCGCCGTGGCCGAGCGCATCAAGTTTTCATCGTTCATCTTTTTCTCCTTTATCCTGGTCGGCATCATGTACCCGCTTACGGGGCACTGGATCTGGGGCGGTGGATGGCTCGCTTCGCTCGGCATGTTCGACTTCGCCGGATCTACCGTCGTTCACTCGGTGGGCGGCTGGTCAGCACTCGCCGGGGTTCTTCTCCTGGGACCGCGGCTCGGCAAATATCGCGCCGACGGATCGGTCAATCCAATCTTCGGCCATAACATGTCCATGGTGACACTGGGCGGGCTCATCCTCTGGTTCGGATGGTTCGGATTCAATCCCGGCTCGACCATGGCGGTCGGCGACGGCAGCGCGATCGCGCATGTGGCCGTTACCACCAACACCGCGGCCGCGGCCGCGATTCTCAGCTCGACGTTCATGTCGTGGGTCATCCAGAAGAAGCCCGATCTCTCCATGATCATCAACGGCGCGCTCGCGGGCCTGGTCGCCATCACCGCCCCCTGCGCCTTTGTAAGCGTCGGCTCGTCGGTCATCATCGGGCTTGTCGCCGGCATACTGGTGGTCCTCGCGGTCATGATGTTCGACAGGCTCAAAATCGACGACCCTGTCGGCGCTCTTTCGGTCCACCTGGTTAATGGCATCTTCGGTACGCTCGCCGTTGGACTCTTCGCCCAGGACGCTATTACGGGCACGGCAACCGGAAACGGACTCTTCTTCGGCGGTGGGCTCAAGCTGCTGGGAGCGCAGGCGGTCGGCGTCCTGGCCGTGGGT
>JBFZEY010000146.1:0-12298 GCA_041306625.1 Spirochaetota bacterium
CTTGAAGACATCGCCGCCGGCGCCGCCGCGAGCCTCCCCGGAGGCACCGAGATAAAGGCGCACAGCGACGTTCCCTACAGCCACAAGATCGCGCTCACCGACCTGGCGCCCGGCGACGAGATCGTTAAGTACGGCGAGGTAATTGGCAACGCGAAGGAAGCGATACGCAAGGGCCAGTGGATACACACGCACAACCTCGATATAAGGGACTGAAACAGGGGGATAATCATGACTACATTCAAGGGATACGAACGGGCCGACGGCTCGGTGGGGATACGAAATTACGTGGCGGTGCTGCCCTCGGTGGCCTGCGCCAACGGCGTTGTCGCCGCGATCGCGCGCGCGGTGCCGGAAGCGGTGCCGATGTATCACGGGCACGGCTGCGGGCGTGGAGGAGCGGACCTCGAACTCCATCAGCGGACGCTCGTCAACCTGGCGAAGAACCCCAACGTGGCCGCCGTGCTGGTGGTGGGCCTCGGATGCGAGGTGCTGCGCGCGGAGGGGCTGGCCCTGGGGATATCGCTCTCGAAAAAGCCGGTGGAACATTTTTACATCCAGAACGAGGGCGGCTCGCGCAAAGCGGCGGCGAAGGGGATAGAGATCGTCAGGCGCATGCTTGCCGACGCCGCAAAACAGGAGAGGAAGGAATTCCCTGTTTCCGAGATCAGGCTGGGCCTGGAGTGCGGGGGATCGGACGCCTTTTCGGGTGTTACGGCCAATCCCGCCGTCGGCCTCGCCGCGGACTGGCTGGTCTCGGAGGGCGGCACGGTCATCCTTACCGAAACGACCGAGATGATCGGAACCAGCCACATCCTTGAACGGCGCGCGAAGGACGCCGCGATCGCGCGGAGCATCAACGAGCGCATCGCCGCGCAGGAGAAGCGCACGCACGAGATACTGGGACCGCTGGCCTCGTACGTGATCGCGCCGGGCAATATGGACGGCGGCATGAGCTCGATCCGCGAGAAGTCCCTGGGCTGCATCATCAAGGCGGGAAACACGACGATCAACCAGGTGCTCAATTACGCCGAGGTGCCCTCCGAGAAGGGCCTGGTGGTGATGGACGGCCCGGGCTACGACACCGAGTCGATGACGGGTATCGCCGCGGCGGGCTGCCAGGCGATGATCTTCACGACCGGTCGCGGCAACCCGATCGGCTACCCGATGGTGCCGGTGATCAAGGTGGCAAGCACCAGCCAGCTGTACGAAAAGATGGAAGACGATATGGACGTGAACGCCGGACGCGTACTGGAGGGGAAACTCCTTCGCGAGGTCGGCGACGAGGTAAAGGCCCTTTTCATGCGGGTGCTGAACGGCGACAAAACCAAGGCCGAGATAAATCAGCAGGACGGGATTATCTGCATGTTCACGGTGAACCCGGCGTTCTGATACGGCACGGCGGAGGCATACGCTTTGACACGGACAGGAACGATATGACACGATCGATTCTCTCGCTTAAAAAAGCCGCGGACATCCTTGGCCTTTTCATCGAGGACGCCGGCGGCGAACAGCGGCACTACGGGCTCACCGATTTCTCGCGGGCCCTTGGCCTTCCCAAGCCGACCGTGCAGAGCCTGGTGCGCACGCTCGAGGAGATCGGTTACCTGGAAAAGGACCCCGAAACAGCGAAGTACCGCCTGGGGCCGGTGCTCTTTCAGCTCGGCATGAAGTACGCCACCAGCATGGACCTGGCCACGGTGGCGCGCTCGTGGATGGAGCGGCTCTGCACGCAGTTCAACGAGTCCGCGCACGTGGGCATGCTCGTCGGCGGCAGGGTCATCATCGCGCTGCGCGTGGAGCCCGAGAGCAAGTTCATGGTCTTTCCCCACACCGGCTCGGTGATCCCCTTCCACACCTCGGCCATCGGCAAGGTGCTCTTCGCCTACATGGAGACGAAGAAACGCGACGGGATACTGAAGTCATATGAGTTCATGCGGCTCACCGAGTATTCCATCGGTGATGCCGCGCGCTTCGTGAAGGAGATCGAGAAGGCGAAAAAAACCGGCATCGCCTTCGACAAGCAGGAATCGATTGTGGGCCTCTCGTGCGTGGGCGGACCCATCTTCAACGCGCGCGGCAGGTGCATCGCCGCGTTCTCGCTTTCGGGAAACGCCCACACGATCGAACAGCGCAGGGACGAGATCGTCAACGCCGTAAAGTATGTCAGCCACCAGATTTCATCGCAGATGGGGTACCGCAGGGGCGCCTGATGCCACCGCGGGATGAATCAACCAGCAGGAGGTCGTGTAATGCGGGTCTACGGTCCAGGCGAATTGCGGACCGACATGGCGTTTATCGGGACACGTCCCCGATACCGCTTCAACTCTTTGCCGTGAGGCGCTGATTCTAAATCCGCGAACGGTTTCCGTTCGCGTTATGGAGCAGAAACATGAATCTAAACAATCCAAAAATCGTCTTTTTCGGCACGGGTGCAATCGGGGGCTCGGCAGGCGCATGGATCGCGGAGAAGTACGACAACGTGTGGCTCTACGACACCAGAGAGACCCTTGGAATCATCAGGGATAAAGGCGTCGCGACATACAGGGGCGGCGAGAAGTCAACGATGACGACCGTCAGGGCGAAGGTCCTCGACGACATCAAGGGACTCTCCGATGCCGATGTGATCGCGGTCTGCGTCAAGAACTACAGCCTTGGAGGGGCATGCGGGCAGATAAAAAAAATCTGCGGCGACAGGCCCGTCATAATCGGCATGCAGAACGGGGCGGAGAATCTGAAGATCATGCCGGAGTATTTTACGAAAGTCATCTACTGCGTCATAGGCTATAATGCGTGGATTGACTCGCCCGGGGTGGTCGGCTACCAGAAAAAAGGCCCCCTCGTGCTGGGTACGACCCGAAGCGGGCTCGAGGCCGAAACCGCGACGATCGCCGCCATCTGGAACCGGGGCGTCGAAACCGTGGTCAGCGAGCGCATACGCGACGCGATCCATACTAAGATCGTCATAAACCTCGCCAACTCGCTCACCACGCTCATAGGCCTCGGGTTCAGGGAAATAACCGATTATCCCCTGTTCCAGAAGATACTGACGAACATGACCGGGGAGGGGGTCCGGATCGTAAAAGCGGCCGGATACGCCGAATATAAAATCGGCGGCATGCCCCCGTGGTTTCTCCTGCGTGCGATGACCGTGCTCCCGGGCTTTCTTACCGGCGGTATTTTTAGAAAAAACGTAAGGAAAATGGTCATAAGCAGCATGGCGCAGGACATCATAGCCCGGGGCGGCCATTCCTCCGAGCTTGACACGATCAACGGCTATATGCTTTCGCTCGCGGACAAACACGGCGTGAACGCGCCATACAACAGGGCGGTCTATGAAATGTGCAGGCGTGAATTCGCGAAGAAAAAATTTACGCCGCTTTCCGTGGAAGACGTCGGCGCTGAAGTGCTACGGTACGTAAAAGCATGATAACCGGGAAACTCGTACCCCGGCACGGTATTCATTCCGCAAATGCAATGAATGACCGGAATCCGATTCATCACTGGTAAACAAGGAGAAATTTAAATGAAATCCCCGATAACCCGCCTTGCCGTTTTGCTCGCCGTGGTTCCGCTCATGCTGTTCACGTCGGCCCCGGGAAAATCCGCCCCGCCGCAACCGGCAGCAAAGTACGACGTCAGGATTCTGCGCGACACATGGGGCGTGCCGCACGTCTTCGGGAAAAAGGACACCGACACGGCCTTCGGCCTGGCCTATGCCCATGCCGAGGACGACTTCAAAACCATGCAGCTCATCATGATGGCCGTGAACGGCCGCCTGGCGAGCGTGCTCGGGCCGAAGGGCGCCGGGAACGACTACCTGGTGCATCTGATCCGCCTGCGGGAGACGGTTGACGCGAAGTACGAGACCGACCTGGGCCCGCGCACGCGCGCGCTCTGCGAGGCCTATGCCGAGGGCGTCAATCACTACGCCGCGCTCCATCCGGGCGAAACGGTGAAGGGCCTGGGGCGCATAACGGGGAAGGACATCGTCGCGGGGTTTGTTCACAAGATGCCGCTCATGGTGGGCGTCGACAGGGTGCTGAAAGAGCTGTTCGAGAAACCGGTAAAAACGGCCGCCCGGCCCCTGGATTCCATGCTCAGAACGGCCTTCAACGGCGGGACATTTGCACGGTATGGACTGGGTATCGGCTCCAACTCGCTGGCGGTATCCCCGAGGCGCAGCGCGGGCGGCGAAACGATGCTGGCCGTCAATTCGCACCAGCCTTGGGAAGGGCCGGTGACCTGGTACGAGGCGCAGGTGCGCAGCGAGGAGGGCTGGAACATGACCGGCGGATTGTTCCCGGGCTCGCCGGTGATACTGCACGGTCACAACGAATACCTTGGATGGGCGCACACCAACAACTACCCCGACCTGGTCGACGTCTATACGCTCGAGATGAACCCGGAGAACCCGAACCAGTATCGGTATGACGGACAGTGGCGCGAGCTCGAGGTCCGCAGAGCGCCGATCAAGGTTAAACTGCTGGGATTCATCACTTGGACCTTCGGCGAGGAGGTGCTGTGGTCCGTCTACGGCCCGACGGTTCGGAGGCCGCAGGGAGTATTCGCGATCCGCTACGCGGGCATGGGTGATGTCCGCCAGGTCGAGCAGTGGTACCGCATGAACAGGGCGAAGAACCTGTCCGAGTGGGAGGACGCGCTGCGCATGGCGACCCTGCCAATGTTCAACTGCGTTTACGCCGACCGGGAGGGAAATATTCTTTATCACTACCAGGCGCTGCTTCCCCTGCGCGACGAAGGCTACGACTGGTCGAAGCGCCTGCCCGGCAACACGTCGAAGACGCTCTGGTCCTCCTACCTCGCGTACGACAGGCTCCCCCGCGTGAAAAACCCTGCGTCGGGATTCGTGCAGAACTGCAACAACACACCGTTTCGCACCACGCTCGACCCGGAAAACCCGAAGGAAAAGGATTACGCGAAATCCTTCGGGATCGAACTCCGCATGACCAACCGGGCGCTTCGGGCGCTCGAGCTCTTCGGTTCCGACACCTCCATCACGCCTGAAGATTTCTACACCTATAAATATGACATGTCCTACTCGAAGGAATCAAAGATGGCGAAGCTCGTCGGCCGGATCAGGGCGATTGCGCTTCCCGATGATGCCGTTATTAAGGACGCGCGTGATGTTCTGGCCCGCTGGGACCTGCGCGCCGACCCGGAGAACACCGGCACGGCGCTGGCGGTGACATGTTACACCCTCATCATGAAAGGCCGTGAGAATGCCGAGGTGTCCGATATCTCCGATCTCGATATCACCGAGGGGTTCGCGAGGGCGGCGAAGCTTTTTAAAAATGCGCATGGCCGGATGGATGTACCGTGGTCGCGGGTGAACCGGCTCATCCGCGGAAAGGTCGACCTCGGCACGGGCGGCGGCCCCGACGTGCTTCATGACATCACCGGAGACCTCATGAAGGACGGAAGGTTCAGAGGCAAGGTGGGCGATTCGTACGTTCTGCTCGTAACCTGGGACAAACATGGGAAGCTTGCATCCAGGAGCATCCACCAGTACGGGAGCGCGACGCTGGATCAAAAATCTCCTCACTACGCCGACCAGTCGCCGCTCTTCGTGCGGCGCGAGCTCAAGCCGGCCCTGCGCGAGGAGAGCGATATCCGCGCGAACCTGAAGCGGGAATACCGCCCCGGCGCGGAGTGAAAATCCATGGGGCCGATTTTGTTCATGTCGGCCCCGTTTCCCCGCTCCCTGGGGGATCGCCCTCATTTCAACCGCATAAATGTCTAAATTGGTTGACTGATACTACTCCAATTAAATAATCATCCATGAAATCCTATAAAAATCAAGGCCGTTGAAAACCCTGCCGTCCGGGCGGGTCAATTCGGGCCGGCCGCACATTCCATTACGCGAGGGACGATCCATGGGCTCCAGACCGCGCAACATGACCGACTACGACCGTACCGTGAGAGAATTCAAATGGGAAATTCCGGAGTACTACAACTTCGTCCTGGACGATTTCGAGAAGTGGAAGGGCGACAAGTCGAAGACCGCGCTGGTCACCGTCTCGCACGACGGCGAGAGCGCCACGAGGCTCAGCTTCTGGGATCTGTCGGTCCTGTCGAATAAATTCGCGAACGCACTGCACGCCCTCGGCATACGGCGCGGGGACCGCGTCTTCCTTATGCTCCCGCGCGGCGAGGAGTGGTACATCGCGATGCTCGGCATGATCAAGGCCGGCGTGGTCGCCATGCCTACGCCGAGCCTGGTGACCGGGCACGACATCGACTACCGCATCAACAGCGCCGACGCGGTGGCCGCCGTTACCGACGCGGAGGGGGCGGAGAAGGTCGATGCGGTCGCCGCGAAGGTCCCGGGACTAAAGCACCGCATCGCGGTCGGTCCCGCTCGCGAGGGCTGGCTTCCGTTCGACGGGCTCATGGAGAAGGCGCCCCGGAACTTCGATCCCGCGCTCTTCGGCGGGAAAACGAAGAGCTCCGACCCCCTGCTCGTCTATTTCACCTCCGGCACCACCGGCAACCCCAAGATGGTCCGCCACACGCAGGCCTACGCGATCGCGCACACCGTCACCGCGCGCTACGTGCAGGACCTCCTCCCCGGCGACATCATCTGGGTGCACGCCGACACCGGCTGGGCCAAGACCGCCTACGGCAAGCTCTTCGGCCAGTGGATCGTCGGCGCGACCGTCATGCAGTGGAAGATGGGCGCGAAGTTCGAGCCGGCCCTCATGCCGAAGATCATCGAAAAATACGGCGTCACCGCGTTCTGCGCGCCGCCCACGGCCTACCGCATGCTGATCGGCCATGTCGACCTGTCGCGGTACGACTGGAGCGAGCTGCGCCACTCCATGTCGGCCGGCGAGCCGCTGAATCCCGAGGTAATCCGCGCATGGAAGGACGCCACGGGCAACGACATCCTCGACTACTACGGCCAGACCGAGACCGTGCCGCTGGTCGCCAATTACCCGGCCGTCCCCATGCGCGAGGGAAGCATGGGCAAGCCCACTCCGGGGCACGTGGTGGAGATCGTCGATGACGACGGGAACACGCTCCCGCCGAACGAGGAGGGCCACATCGCGGTGAAGGTGAAGCCGGCGAGCCCTCCCGGGGTGTTCTCCGGCTACTGGAAGGTCGAGGAGCAGACCTCGTTTTCTGGCGACTGGTACTTCACCGGCGACCGCGCCTATAAGGACGACGACGGCTACTTCTGGTTCGTCGGTCGCTCGGACGACCTCATCAAATCGAGCGGCTACCGCATTGGCCCCTTCGAGGTCGAGAGCGCGCTCCAGGAGCACCCGGCGGTGCTTGAGAGCGCCGTTATCGGTAAACCCGACGAACTGCGCGGACAGCTCGTAAAGGCCTTCATCATACTGCGTCCCGGCTTCGAGCCCTCGGCCGCGCTCGTCAAGGAACTACAGGAGCACGTGACGAAGGTCACGGCGCCGTACAAGTACCCGCGCGAGATCGAGTTCGTGAGCGAGCTCCCCAAGACCATCAGCGGCAAGGTGCGCCGCGTGGAGCTTCGGAAGATGGAGGTGGAGAAGCTGAAGGCGGGGGTGGTGTAGCGGCGGATACGCAAACGGCCCCTTGTCGGCGGGGAGATGGGGCCTGCGAAATTCCCTCGTATCTAACTATGACTGACAGGGACTGCACAAAGTTCGGGACCCCGGTGAAATCGCCATCTTCATAATGGCAGTGCCCGATAATTAATTGATACTCACTATGACCGCGAATTGACACCTGCGTAATTCTGGTGAAATGCCGGAGAAAATCACAAACGCGATTACGCGGTTTTTACTATTTCACTCACTTCGCTTTCCCTATGCCAAAATCCTCCCCGAAGATATACACGATCGGGGTCTGCTCGATTTTCAGGTACTTCAGCGCGGTTTCGCGGGTCGTACGGTTCACGCGCCCGAGCAGGCGGGAGACGGTGATCACGCCGCCCTCGGAAACGGCATCGGGCGGGCCGCCGAGCGCCGACACCAGGCAGTGGGTAAAGATGCCGTGCCCGAGCTCCCTGATCTCGAAGGCCTCCTGCGACGCGCTCGCCGCGGAGAACACCGCGATGCCGTGCTCCCTGGCGATGCGCGCGATCATCTTCCGCTCATCGAGGCCGCGGGAGAGCGCAATCTTCTGGAGCGCCGCCGTGGCGGCGCCGCTCCTGCACGTGTCGAAGAGCAGCATCACCTTGCCGGCCGTAAGCGAGCGCGCGAAGGCGCTCAGCTCGTCGATCGAAACGGCGCTTTTTTTAAGGTCGGTGAGATCAGCCTCATACGGAAGATAGTAATACGTCTCCCCCTCGGTATCGCCGTGGCCGGCGAAAAAAATGACGACGATGTCGTTGCGCCTGGCCCGCGCCGCGATCCCGGCGAGCTCGGCGCGCACGCGCTCCCTGGTCGCGGCAGCGTCGGTGAGAACCATGGCGTTGATCTTTCCGTACAGGGTCGAGCCCGACCTCGCGAACGCCGCCGAAACGGAGCGCGCGTCATCCGCCGGATATCCGAGCCGGATATTCACATCACGATAATCGCTCACCCCGACCGCCAGAATGTGCATGTCGGGCCGCTCGATCGCGGGGGCCGCATATGCCGCCACGCGCTCGCCGCTGGTGCCGAAGACCGTATTGCCCGCGTCGTAGGCCGCGCCGGTAATGCGGTTTTCCCCGGGCTCCAGGGCCAGGGCAAAGATTTTACAGTTCCCGCGGCTTTCCACCTTAATGCCGCGCGCGTATTCGTCGATTGACCTCCCGTTGTGGATGACGAAAACCCTCCCCACGCCGTTGCCCCTGGCGCGCGCACAGACGGTGACCGTGACGGTCTCGTCGCCGACGGCGCGCTGGCCCAGCGTAGCGCTCACCTCGGGCGCCGAATTCACGGCCTTCGCCAGGTCGGCCGGAGCGGCCCGCAGGCCTTTGAAGAAGGCGGTGATCAGTCCCGGCTCGTACAGCGCGTCCCACATCTGCCGGGCGCCGAAGGCCGTAAGCCCTTTCACAAAGACGATCTGCGCCCGCGCGCCGTCGGAGCACTCGAAGCGCCCCCCTTCGTCGAACGCATACCATTCCCCTCCGGTCAACGCCACCAGGGTTATGGATCTCCGGTTTTCAAGATTATATATCCGCACGGTCCGGTCGGCCGAGCACGACGCGAGATAGTTCCCGTCCGGGCTGAAGGCGACTCCGTACACGGCCAGGAGATGCGCCTTCATCTCGGCGATTTTATTGCCGATCTTCGGGACCCTTCTCCGCCGGTGCGGGGACAGCGTGGCTTCGTCGACATCGAGCCTGAACTGCTTCTCATCGATACGGTACAGGCTGACGGCGCCGT
The DNA here is from genome assembly GCA_041306625.1 of Spirochaetota bacterium. Classification (GTDB taxonomy): domain Bacteria; phylum Spirochaetota; class UBA4802; order UBA4802; family UBA5368; genus MVZN01. The sequence continues at coordinate 9,318 of JBFZEY010000146.1, forward strand.
CCTCGTGCCCGACGGCCACCATGTCGCGGCAGGCGGCCGCCGCGCCGGGTTCGATACGGCCGCGGTCGGTCTCGATAGTGGCGACGTGCCGGCCTTCGGTATCGTGAAGCTTGACCTCTTTCCCGCGGCCCGGAATCGTAACAAAATATCGCATCGACGGCTCGATGGCCAGCTGCCAGGTGGGATTCATGGCCGAAATCTGGCGCCTGGGGCTCCCGTCGCTATCCCATATCCTGCCGTTCCAGTCCAGGACCGTGCCGTCGGGAAGGGGCACATAGTGGCGCTCCATGAATTCCGTCTCCCTGCCTCCCGCCTTTAAATGGAACCTCTGCCATTTCCCCTCGTAAAACCGGAGCTCTTTGCCCTCCCGTGTAAAGCGAACGCTTTCCGGGATGGTTTCCAGATAACGGCCGTCCAGGTCCCAGGCGATGGTCTCTTTTCCCCGTTCGGTCTCGAGATAGAGCTTTTTACCGTCAGGCGAGAAGTGCAGCCATCTGGCCTCATGGGCCATGGGCCGAAGGTCCTTTCGAAGCCTGGCCTGCCGGTCCCAGATGCGGATGCCGCCCCCAAGGTTTTTATCCCCCTGGTGACCCGTCACCAGATTGCGACCGTCGTTCGATACGGCGGCCCACCGGGCCCCTCCCCGCCCGGGGTCATCCTTGATTCGCATCTTCAAGATTCCGCCGTAGCTTCCATCTATATTGTATTTATGGAACTCCCAGAAGAAATTGATGATGACCGCCTTGCCGTCGGGCGTGAACATGAAGTTCTGCAGATTTCCGGGCCTCACCTTCATGGCCCGTTCCACAACGCCGTTCCTTGAAACAAATCGGAGGTTCTCGGCCCCCAGCAGGGCGATGAGCGAGCCGTCGGGGCTGATCTCCGCCATGTCCGGACGCGTGCCTTGGGTGCGCACCGTTTCCTTTTCCCCCTGCCCCGGCGGCTTCGAGGTGTCGAGATCGGCGATCAGGGTGCCGTCCATGTCAAACATCTGCGCGTAGGCCTCCCATCCGTCCGCGGATTTGACGCCGGCCCCGCAGGTGACGAAGTATTTCCCGTCGGGGCTCACGGCGATGTGCTTTACGTCCCCCGGAGAGGACGGCAGCGTCCCGGCCGCTTGCACGGTTTTACGCACGTTCCAGTCCGCGTCGCGGATGAGCACCGTCCTGCTTCCGGTGGTGGTCAGGATGCTTCCGTCGGGGCTGTAGAGTATCCAAGGCCGGTAATGATGCGGGAAGCTGTTGTCCTCACCCCTGAGCGTCTTAAGTATCCTTCCGTCGATGGAGAGCTCGTAAATCCCCTGGCGCGCTCCCACGGCGATGCGGCCGCCGTCCGTCGAGATCGCCAGGCAGCTGATATCCGTGTCGGGAAAGGGGATGGTTTTCAGCAGCACGCCGTCGATGTTCCAGATCTTCACCGTGCGGTCCCTCGAGGCGCTGACGATGAGCCTGCTGTCCGGGGTGATCTTTATATCAACGATGTCCTTTTCGTGGGAGCGCTGGAACATGAGCTCCGGTTTCCCCGCGGCCTCTATCGCGGTAAAGTCCGGAGAGGGGTAGGACCGCAGAGGCCCGGAACCGTCAGTCAGCGTGAACGGTTTCTCCTCGGGCTTCGCGGGCGGAACCGCCGGGTGCTTCCCGGGCGGCGCGGCGTAGAAGTCCGCCGTATCGCGCGTACAGCCGGAAAATAGCGCAAAAAGCGCGAGGGAGCACATAAGGGTCATGATTCCGTTTAAATGAGGATGATGGCACAGTTTCATGGCGGACTCCCTGGTCGTTAAGTATTCGAATTACAAAGGGAACATAGATTAAACGGCATACCCGCAGGGTCATCTGCGAATCCCGATAATAATAGTGCATATGCGGCAGAAAGGTCAATGTGAAATTTGCACGGAGCCGGAACCCGGCTACAATAAAGGTTCAAATATTCTAAAGAAAAATTCATGGATGCCGCGCGTTTCCTTTGCGCGTTCCCCTGTCCGTGATGATATGCTAATGTATGGTAGAGAGTCTGTACCCCGGGGACCGGCAGAGAAGCGACCGGAAATACGGATATGCGAAACGCAGCTGAATCTGAAAAGAATACCGTTCCTCACCTGCTCGCGACCGCGATCGCGGCCCTTTTATACATGGCAGGATGCTCCTCGGGAGGTGATAGCACGAATCCCGGCCCCTGGGAGGCGGTAAAATCCGCTATCGAACTCGGATACGACACGAACGAATACCACGCCCCCTTCCCCCAACCGCTCTCGACCCTCGGATGGGAGGACGGTATATACATAAGCAGGGACGGTCTCGATCTGTACTGCATTTACGCGCCGGGCGATCTGCTGTCGTTCACACTCAACTCGCCTAATCCCGATCCGACCGCCTTCGGCCCCTACCTGCGCGGCCCCGATTTCGGAATGGACCTGATCACCAACCCCGTCGGCGCCTCATCATGGATCCACGGCGACATTCTGTACGCCCATCGCTTTAGCACGGCCGAAGCCTTCACTTCCTGGACCCTGTCCAACATGGCACGGCCGGTATTTTCCGAGGGAGCGCCGGTGCAGCTCGACAAATCCGGGAACGCGCTGGGAAGACTGCTCTTCACCTCCAACGACAAGGCCCCGACCTACGACACGGACATCTGGGAGCTAACCGGCTGCGCGCTCGATCCCTCAGGTATCGGCGCGCCGCTGGCAAATTTTCCCCACACCGACAAGATGGAGGACAATCCCCACATCGAGCGGATCGACGCGAATACGCTCGTTCTCATGTTCGACAGCAACGACTACCCCGGAGGCCTGGGAAGCCACGATATCTGGTATTCGGTAAGTACTGATAATGGCACCACCTGGTCACTACCAGCAAACGTCGGTAGTGATATCAACACCGCACTGCAGGAGCACCAGCCGCAACTTTTTCACGACGGCACGTACTGGTACCTGTATTTCTCGGCAACGCACACCGACGGCAAGCTCGCGATCTTCCGGTCCA
>JBFZEY010000147.1:0-2647 GCA_041306625.1 Spirochaetota bacterium
GTACCGAGGACGACGTTCCTGAAAAACTGGGAACGCTCGCCTACGTGCTGCTCGGCCTTAACGCCCCCGCGACCGAACCGTCGGTCAAGCCCCCTTCCGACGGCGGGAAGGTTCGGCCCGAAACGGCCGTAAAACAGGGACGCCATGCGTACAATTCCTGGTATTCCGACGCGCACGGGGTGACGAAGGGCGGCAGGATCGTACTCGAGATCGAGGGGAATGCGGTGAGGGGCGAATCGATCGAGTCGTACGGGACGGCCAGGATGAACGGCACGATAAGCGGCGATAAAATCGTCGGTTATTACAACGCCCCGTACGGGTACGGTAATTTCGAGTTTCGCATCGTCGACGGTATGAAGAAGCTCGACGGCACCTACTACCAGGTCTCGAACGGCGCGCGCGGGCAATGGGTCGGAGAGCGGCAGGAGTAAAGGTCGGCGCGCCGCGATAATAACGGCGCGCCGGAGCGCAGTCTTATTCCCCTTTGAATACCGGTTGACGCTTTTCCATAAATGCCCCCAGGCCTTCGGCGGTATCCTTCGAGCCGAAGAGCTTCGCGAGCGACTCGCGCTCCACTTTAAGGTGCTGTTCGGGCGAGATGCTCGGGCTCGCCGAGAGGAGCTTGATGACGGCGCTTACCGCAAGCGGAGGCCGCACGGCGAGCTTTTTAGCGAATTCGATCGCCTCGGCGAGCACTTTGTCCTTGGGGAATACGTAGTTCACCAGTCCGACGGCGAGTGCCTCGGCAGCGTCGATCTGCTTGGCGAAGCAGATGTATTCCAGCGCCTTCGCCCTGCCCACCAGGCGCGGCATGCGCAGTGAGCCGCCGTAGCCGGGCATGATGCCGATGTTGGTCTCGGTGAGGCCGATGCGCCCCTCCTCGCTCAGGAAACGGAAATGGCAGGCCATGGCGATCTCGCAGCCGCCGCCGAAGGCGTGGCCGTTCAGCGCCGCGATGACGGGACGCGGGAAGTCCTCGATCTTGTTGCACAGGTCCTGGCCGCGCTTGAGGAAATCGACGGGGCCGTAGTCGCCGAAGCCGCTGGAGAGGTCCGCGCCCGCGCTGAAGATCTTGTCGCCCGAGCCGGTCACGACGAGCGCGCGAAGCTCCCTGTCGGCCTCGCAGGCGTCGAGCGCCTTTCGGAACTCCTCGAATACCTCGCCCGAAAGCTGGTTGGCCTTGGGCCGGTTGATGGTGATGATGCCGATGTTCTCTCTCTTCTCGTACAGAATGACGTCTGACATGCGGGACACTCCTTTGAAAGATGATGGAAACCTGAAAAAGTCCGTGAATAAAACCGGTTCCCCGCTGTACACCGGGGCATAAAAAGAAACAATTACTTTTTATCGCTGCATGACATGGATTATAAATGAACACCATTATTTCGGGCGCGATGTGAAGGCACGGCGTGGCCGAATATCGCAAAAGGAAAGACCCCGCGCACGGCGGGGCCTTCCCATCGGGATGAGCGGTCAATGCCGGGACTAAAAAACAATCCCGCCGGCAAGGTACATGATCGGCGCCCAGGTGACGTCGACATCGTCCGTGCCGCCGGCCGGCTGGGACAGGAAGCCGCCCTCGATGAAGAAGATGTAGCCGCCGTCCAGCAGGAACTGGAGCTCGACGCTCAGGTTGAGCCCGAGGCCGTCGGCGCTCGTGTCAATGGGAGCGGTAATGTCGACTTCCGTGTATCGATATCCGATGTTGAGGCCCGGCTTCAGCGCAATGCTGGGCGAGAGCAGGAATCGAGGTTTCAGTGCAACACCGAATTCATACATCGTAAAGTCCACATCCTCTCCCCCGTATTCCAGTTCCGAGGACGAGTAATTAAGATACGCCCCGACCGCGAACTTCGGCATAAGGTAGGCGTCGGCGAACACGCGGGCCAGAAGGCCGCCGGTTTTGTCGACATCGGTACCCTCGATATCGATCGTACCCGGAAACCACATCCCGGCGCCGATACCGATATCAAAATTCTTTTCCTCGAAACTCTTGGCGGCGGCGTTTGCGCCTGCCGGGACAAGCGCGATGGCGCAGACCACGGCGACTGCGCAGAACACCATGCGGACCGTATTCTTTCGAAGTAACATCATGCGAACCCTCCTACTATATAATTATTTAATAATAAAGCCATCATCGCCTGACCGGTTTCGGTTTTTCCTTTTTCGGTTTTTCTTCTCTGGCCGGTTCGGCCGGCTTGTCGAACTGGAACCGCTGGCTCACTGTTAGCACATACGTACGGAAGCCGTTGTTCTCGCCGCTGGACGACACCTGCTGGATGAGCGAGCTCAAGGTGAGGTCCCAGGGCAGGTAGACCAGGTCGACACCATAGAAATAGGCGTTCGAGGCGGGAATGCTGACGCTGAGCGAAGCGGTATCCGTGCCATCGCTTAAATCCAGGTCCGCATTGCCCGAAAATCGCGTAAGCATGAAGAAAGGGGTTATGACGAATTCGGAGAACTTGAAGGCGATCTGCGCGCCGAACTGCGGCCCGTGTATGGTCGTGGACATGTCAAGCTCGCCGGTATCGGTCCCGTCGTCGTAGTCGACGCCCAGGGACATCCAGGTAAAATTGAATCCCCCGAAGAGAATGACCGCAATTTTGTCGGTTTTTATGGGCTGAAATTCCAGGTCGAAGGGAATGGA
>JBFZEY010000148.1:0-9053 GCA_041306625.1 Spirochaetota bacterium
ATCAGCTGTCGCGGATGTCCACAGAAGAAGGGTGATCGACAGGGATGTGGCAAGTATTCGTGGTTTCATCATTGTTCGATATTTGCAACAATACGGGGCCCGGCGCCGGTTCGTCCAGCGGTTTTATCGGCGGGTGCCTTTTTTCCGCGGATTGCCGCCCCATGCGGTCGTTTGCCTTTTGTCTCAGGCCGCTGCCGACCGGATGGTCGGATTTACCCCGGGCGGTCGACATATCAGGGCGGTATAGGCATGTCGAAAAACCCACATTACCACCTGTTTTTGATAAAAAAATAAAAAGCCTTCAAAATTTAATAAAAAAAATAATAAAATTAAAAAAAATAATTTGACTTATGTTTTTCTCACTTTCTACTATCATAAGACTATTAGTACAGTATCAAAACATCATTATTGGTTCTGTTTTGTCAGGCAAAATGAGTACAAATTTTTTTGAATTGTCAAACAGTGATATAATGTTCAGTGATGCCGGGTAAGAACCTGTTTGCGGGAGACAAGGGGATGAGCCAGGAAGGCAAAAAAACAAAGCTTGATGAAATCAAAAAGCTTTTTCCTGAAAAAGTTCTGCCCGAGGAGAAGGTTTTCAGTCGCATCAACCGCGGAGACCGGATTTTTATTGGGACCGGCTGCGGCGAGCCGCAGTATCTGGTCAATGCCCTCGTCAACTATGCGGCGTCGTATCCCAAGGCATTTTTCGATGCGGAAGTGATTCACGTCTGGACCATGGGGGTTGCTCCCTACGCGGACGCGAAATTCAAGGCCAACTTCAGGCATAATTCCTTTTTCGTGGGCGATAATACGCGTGACGCCGTAAACACCGGCCTGGCGGATTATACTCCCATTTTCCTCTCGGAGGTTCCGGACCTCATCCATCGTAAACTGGTCGAGATCGACGTGGCGCTTATTCAGACCTCGCCTCCCGATGATCACGGCTACCTGAGCCTTGGCATCAGCGTCGACATCGTAAAGGCGGCGGTCGAAAACGCGCACCTCGTCATCGCGCAGGTGAACTCGTCCATGCCCCGGGTGCATGGCGACGGTTTTCTCCATATCGACGATATCGATTACATCATCCCGTACGACGAGCCGCTCCTGGAGTTCACCTCGGAGGTCCCCGACGACATCGCCGACCGGATCGGCGGGCACGTTGCGAAGATCGTGCAGGATGGCGATACGATCCAGGTCGGCTACGGCAGCATCCCCAACGCGGTGCTCTCCAATCTGAAAAACAAGAAACACCTCGGCGTTCATACGGAGCTTCTGTCCGACGGGATCGTCGAGCTCATTAGATGCGGTGCCGTCGATAATTCAAACAAGAGCATCGACCGCGGCAAGACGGTGGCCTCCTTCTGCATGGGGCATACCGACACGTATAAATTCATACACGACAATCCGGGCGTTGAGTTTCGTTCCATAGAGTATACCAACAATCCCATGACGATCGCCAGCATCAAAAACATGACGGCGATCAATGCGTCCCTGCAGATCGATCTGACCGGGCAGGCGACGGCCGAGTCCATCGGCAGGACGTTCTACAGCGGCATCGGCGGCCAGGCCGATTTCATGCGCGGCGCCGTACTCGCTCCCGGCGGCAAGACCATCCTCACGATGCGCTCCACGTCGAACGATGGCGAGGTGTCGAGGATAGTGCCGTTCCTGAGCGAGGGCGCGGGCGTAACCCTGGGCCGGGGGGACGTCCATTACATCGTTACGGAATACGGTATCGCCTATCTGCACGGAAAGAACATCCGCGAGCGTGCCATGGACCTTATTGCCATCGCCCATCCCAGGTTCAGACCGTGGCTGATCGAAGAGGCTAAAAAAGTGGGCCTCATCTACAAAGACCAGGCGTTCATTCCCGGCAAAAAGGGTGAATATCCCGAAACACTGGAGGTATACCGTACCACCAGGGCTGGCCTGAAGCTTCTGCTTCGGCCCGTGCGAATCAGCGACGAGCCGTTGCTCAAGGATTTCTTCTATTCGCTTTCCGACAGGAGCATATACCGGCGTTTTATCTCGACCCGGAAGGACATGCACCACGAGCGGTTGCAGGAATTCGTGATCATCGACTACACGCGGGAAATGCTGATCCTGGCCGTGGTCGAGCAGCTCCAGAAAGACCGCGTTGTCGGGATCGCGCAGTACGGCAAGCAGGAATTCGCCCACACCGCAGAGGTCGCGGTTGTTATCAGCGATGACTTTCAGAACAAGGGCGTGGGTACGGAGCTTTTATCTTTTGTAACATATCTTGCAAAAAAAGAGGGCCTTTTGGGATTCACCGCGGAGGTGCTGGTGGAAAACAGGCCCATGCTCCATCTTTTCGAGAAGATGGGCTTCATTATAGAGAAGAGAAGTGGCGCGGGAGTCTACGAGTTAAAGATGCAATTCAGAGGAGAAACGCTATGAAGGAAGAATCAAACATGAATCTGTTGTTCGAGCCCAGGTCGATCGCCGTCGTGGGCGCGTCGTCCAAACCGGGGAAAATCGGTTTCAGCGTGGTCCGCAACCTCAAGCAGGGCGGATTCAAGGGGAAGATATATCCCATCAACCCGCAGGGCGGAGAGATCCTCGGCGAGCAGGTGTATAACAGCGTCAAGGACATCCCCGGAGAGGTGGATGTCGCATCGATCATCGTCCCGGCGAAACTCGCCTTCGAGGCCGTGAAGGAGTGTGCCGACAAGGGCGTAAAGCACATCCAGATCATCACCTCGGGCTTCTCGGAAGTGGGCGAAGTCGAGCTCGAGCACAAGATCGTCGATTACGCGAAATCCAAGGGGTCCCGCATTCTCGGTCCCAATATCTTCGGCGTGTTCTCGGCGACCTCCAATTTTAACTCGACCTTCTCCGCCACCGAAATAGCCCGCGGGCATGTGGCCATTCTTACCCAGTCCGGCGCGCTCGGTATCGCCATGATCGGAAAGACCGCGGTCAATAACATCGGTCTTTCGGCCATCGTCTCGATCGGCAACAAGGCCGACATCGACGAGGCCGATTGCCTCGAATATGTTGTCAAGAGCGAGATGACCAAGGTCATTTTAATGTACGTGGAAGGCATCAAGGGCGGCGAGCGCTTTATCGAGGCCCTCAGGGCGGCGACCAGGGTGAAGCCGGTTGTTGTTCTCAAATCGGGCCGTTCGAAGAGGGGCGCCGCGGCCGCCGCTTCGCACACCGGTTCGCTCGCCGGCGCCGACGAGATAACCGACGCCATCCTGAAGCAGTGCGGCGCGCTTCGCGCGGAGAGCCTGCAGGAGGCCTTTAACTGTTGCAAGTTCCTTTCAAACGCCCCGGAGCCAAAAGGGAATCGCGGCGTCATCGTCACCAACGGCGGCGGTATCGGCGTTATGGCGACCGATGCGTGCGAGAAGTACGGTGTCGAGCTGTATGACGACCAGGCCGTTCTGAAAGATGTTTTCGCGCCGGCAACCCCGGAGTTCGGTTCGCTCAAGAACCCGATCGACATAACCGGCGGCGCGAACTCGGCGGCCTACGACCTCGCGCTTTCCGCCCCGGCCGTAAGCGACAAAATGGACGCCACGATGGCCCTTTACTGCGAAACGGCGACCTTCGACTCCGAGAACCTGGCGCCGATGATCCGCAACACCTACAAGAAGCACATGGATACCGGCACGCCGGTCGTGTACGCAATCGTGGGCGGATCGGCCGTTGAGAACGCCATCCTTACGCTGAGCAATGAGAACGTTCCCGTTTTCGCCGACCCGTACGACGCCATCTCGTGCATGGGCGCCCTGTATCGCCATCACGATTTCAACAAGAGCCGCGATGATTCGGTCAGCGAGTCCAAGATCGACCTTGCCGCGATCGAAAAGGTGATAGACAAAGCGCTTGCCGACGGACGCACCTTCCTTCTCGCCAACGAAGGTCAGGACGTCATGAGGGCGGCGGGCATCATGATCCCCGGCGCGGCTATCGCGAAATCGATCGACGACGCGGTCAAGTGCGCCGAAAAAATCGGTTACCCGGTTGTCATGAAAGTCGTTTCCCGCGACATCCTCCACAAGAGCGATGCGGGGGGAGTCGCGCTCAATATCGAGAACAAGGACGAGGTGGTGGACGCCTATGAGGCGATCATGCGCAACTGCAAGGCATACAAGGCTGATGCGGTGATCGACGGCATCGAGGTCTGCGAGATGGTGAAGAAGGGAACAGAGATCATTATCGGCGCCCGCAAAGACCCGCAGATGGGCCCCATCGTTATGGCCGGCATGGGCGGTATTTACGTGGAAGTCATGAAAGACGTCGCCTTTCGCGCCGCGGCCCTTAACAGGGGCGAGGCCCTGAAGATGATAGCGGAGACAAGGTCGTACGCGCTGCTGCTCGGCGCGCGCGGCGAGGACCAGAAGGACATCGACGTGGTCATCGACTCGGTCATCAAGGCGTCGACGATCATCCGGAAGGTCTCGAGGATATCCGATATCGAGATCAACCCGATCGTTGTTTACGAGAAGGGCAAGGGAGTAAAGGCGGTCGATGTTCGTATTCTGATTACGAAGTAAGATGATTTGATAATCGGAATACCGGGCCGCATGGTATTCCGACAGCCCTTCTTCCGCGGCAGGAGGAAGGGCTGTTTCCCAACCGGCGAAGATGGAGTGTTGCGGCCGGTTGCGGGTATTGGCGGCAGGGAGGCGTAAAAGCTTGACATATTCTATTTCGATGATAATATTGATTTATCGAAATTATTTTGAATTTAACGTACAGAAAAGGGGTGGTCTATGGACAAGATAGTGATTTCATCGTCAAGGGAGAGCGCCGGCAAGACCAGCATAATAGTGGGCCTGGCGAAGGCCATGGGCAAGACCTACGGGTACATTAAACCTTTTGGTGACCGGCTGCTGTACCGTAAAAAGAGGTTGTGGGACTACGATGCCGCCCTTGTGACGCAGGTGCTCGGCCTTCATGAGAGCCCGGAGGATATTACCATCGGTTTCGAGCATTCCAAGCTGCGCTACATGTACGATGAAGTACGCATCGGGGAGAAGGTAAAGGAGCTTGTTGCCAACACCAGCAAGAACAAGGACCTTCTTTTCGTGGAAGGCGGTAAAGACCTCTCGTACGGGGTTTCGGTGCACCTGGACGCGGTGTCGCTCGCGCAGAATATCGGCGGGAAACTGATCGTTGTGGTGAGCGGGAACGATGATTCGATCGTCGACGACATCATGTTCATCAAGAATTATGTCGGCCTGGGCAAGGTCGATTTCCGCGGGGTCATCATCAACAAGGTGCACGATATCGAGGACTTCACTGCGACCTATCTGCCCGCCATAGAGAAGACCGGTGTCAAAGTGCTGGGCATCGTTCCGATGCAGCCTGATTTAAAGAATTTCACCGTCGGCTATCTTTCGGAGTGCCTGTTCGCTAAGGTGATCGCGGGAGAGGGCGGCTTGAACAATGTCGTTAAGACCATCTTTGTGGGTGCCATGTCGACGAACGAAGCGATGCGCAATCCGCTCTTCAACAAGGAAAACCGTCTTGTGGTTACCAGCGGAGACCGCAGTGATATGGTGCTGGCCGCGCTCGACAAGAGCACCATCGGGATACTGCTCACCAATAACATCCTGCCGCCTTCGAATATTATCTCGAAGGCGTCCGAGATGAACATACCGCTGCTGCTGGTGCCCTCCGATACCTACCAGGTGGCGCGGCAGATCGATGCGATGGAGCCGCTTTTAACCAGGGACAACACCGAAAACATCAATCTTCTCACGGAGCTTATCAGGAAAAACGTTAAGATCAAGGAAATCTGATGGATCGTTTCCGGGGCGAGGGTCCCGGAAAATTTCATGATGAACGCCGTTAAAAGGCGGGACCCGAAGTCCCGCCTTTTCCATGTGCGCCCGGGAGTATTTCCGTTTGCTGTTCAATTGTGCATATTTGTTTTTTATGTATATGAATGGTAAAATCCTATTATTTAAAAAAAACTAGAAATAAATGCTTTACAGGGATTTTGATCGCCGTTATATTATAACGATAAGAGCCTCCGGGAGTGTGCGCGATAAACGCTCCATGGGGCTGTAATGTTCAGGTAATATTGCGCGCGAAATTACTATAGATAAACTCACGCAGGAGGGGCCGATGGACAAATTAGTAATTGCTTCAACAAGGAGAAGCGCGGGGAAGACCAGCATGGTCGTGGGCCTGGCGAAGGCTCTCGGTAAAAAATACGGGTACATCAAACCGCTGGGCGACCGGCTGGTATATCGGAAGAAACGTTCGTGGGACTACGACGCGGGGCTTGTAACGTACATCCTCGACGCCAGGGACAATCCCGAGGACGTGACGATCGGATTCGAGCATTCCAAGCTGAGATACATGTACAGCGGTGATACCATAAAGGGCAAGCTCGACGACATGGTGAGCAAGGCCTCCACCGGGCGGGACATGCTTTTTATCGAGGGCGGGCGCGATTTACAGTACGGCGTGTCGGTGTATCTCGATGCGATCTCCCTGGCGAAAAATCTGAAGGCGAAGCTTCTGCTCGTGGCCAGCGGCAATGAGGACGCCGTCATCGACGATATCACGTTCGTCAAGAAAAGCGTTGATATGGCTGGAGTCGATTTTCGGGGCGTGATCGTGAACAAGGTGCATGATATCGACGATTTCAACAGCACATACCTGAAAAGCATCACCGACCTTGGCGTGAAGGTTCTCGGCGTAATCCCCTACGAGAGCGAGCTAACGGGGTTCACCATGGATTATCTTTCGGAATACCTGTTCGCGAAGGTGATCAGCGGCGAGCGCGGGCTTGCTAATTTCGTAAGGAACATCTTCGTCGGCGCGATGTCAACGAACGAGGCGATGCGCAATCCGCTCTTCAACCGCGAGAACAAGCTCATCGTAACCACGGGGGACCGCGGCGATATGATCATCACCGCGCTCGAAACGAAGACCTCCGGGGTGCTGCTGACGAACAATCTGCTGCCTCCGTCGAATATCATCGCGAAGGCGTCGGAACTCAACATCCCGCTGCTCCTCGTTTCAGACGATATCTATAACGTCGCGCGGCAGATCGACGCCATGGAGCCGCTGCTGACACGGGACAACACGGCTAACATAAATCTGATCGCCGAACTTATCAAGAAGAACGTGAAGTTAAAGGAAATCTGATAGATCACGCCCGGGGGCGCGCTTCGGCGTGTTCCCGGGCGATAATTACCGTAACTCGCCGAGCTTCAGTATCACTTCTTCCACATGCCCCGGCACTTTCACCTTCCGCCACACGTGACCGATATTGCCGTTGGGATCGATAAGAAAAGTGCTTCGCAGTATGCCCGCGACCTCTTTCCCGTACATCGTCTTTTTCCCCCAGGCCCCGTAGAGCCTGGCGACCTCCCGCTGCGCGTCGCTGAGGAGCGTCAGATCGAGGGAGTGTTTGTCGCTAAATCGGCAGTGGCTTTCGGGCGAATCGGGGCTTATGCCGAGCACGACCGCGCCCATACGCGTCAGATCCCGGATGCGTGCGGTGAAATCAAGCGCTTCCATCGTGCAGGCGCTCGTGTTGTCTTTCGGGTAGAAATACAGTACTATCCATTTCCCCCTGTAATCGCTAAGACTGGTCTGCGTGCCGTCCTTGTCGGGGAGGCGGAAATCGGGCGCTCGTTCGCCGGGCGAGGGGCGGCTGCTGTCGTTACTCATGGATCACCTCGTAATGAATCAATGTTTATCATTCGCCGGTTAGTGTAAGTGCCTCGGTATTTCGGCACGGCTCTTCTATGAATATTCCGGCGTCCCACACGGTACTTAATTCCAATTCACAATCCCGTGGTGCCTACTCCTCGATGCCGCAGAGGTTCTTGGCGATTTTCTGCTTCTGCTTCAGGTTGACCTGCCTGGCGATCATGATGCGCTGCGCCTGTGGCGAGCCCGCTCCGTGCATCGATTCGGTCAGGTATCCGACCGCCGCCGTGCCCATCGTGATGTTTTCGATGAGGCGGAGTATACGGCAGCGGTTTTCGGTCGGAACATCGGCTTTGCCCCGGTAGTACTTGTTGAGCCAGTTCCCGACGAGTGGTGATTTAAAATCTTTCTCCGAAGGGAGAGTCACCATGAGACCGCCGGCGATGTCCTGCGCCAGGCGCGCGATCTCATAGGGGAAGCGCGTGATGTTCTGCTTGTGGACGTTGGCGAGCAGGGTGTTGACGTAATAGGTCCCCGACGGCTCCCTGTGCCCCTCGGCCGCGCAGGCGATGCAGCCGCAGTACAGGGTTTCGTTCAGATGGTTCATCTCGATGATCTTGTCTTTTACGTGGGAGGCCTTTTCCGCTCCGTTGTACTCCGCGGCGGTCTGCGTCGCGCCAATAAGCACATCACCCACGCCGACCTTGCAGGCGTAGCTCTGGCGGTGGTACGAGGCGAACTGCTCGACAAGCTGTCCGGAGAAATCGTATTCCTTGTACATAAAGACCCTGTCCCATGGGACGAACACGTTGTCGAAAACGACCAGGGCCTCGTGCCCGCCGAATAACTGGTTGCCCCTGTCGATGCTTCCATCCTCGAGCTTGCGAGTGTCGCATGACTGGCGGCCCAGGATATAGGTTATTCCCTCCGTGTCCGAGGGCAGGGCGAAGGATATCGCGAAGTCTTTATCTTCCTCTCTCATCGAGATGGTCGGCATCACGATGATCTCGTGCGAGTTTACCGCGCCAGTCTGGTGCGCTTTGGCGCCGCGTACTAGAATGCCGTCCTTCCTCTCCTCGACGACATGAAGAAAGAGGTCGGGATCGGCTTGCTGGTGTGGAGGAAGTGACCTGCTGCCCTTCGGGTCGGTCATCGCTCCGTCGCACACCAGGTCGTTGTCCTGGACGTGCTCGAGATACTTGAGAAAACGCATGTTGTACGTCGTGCCATACTTTTTATCGATATCGTAGGTGACCATCGAGAGGGCGTTCATCGCGTCCATCCCTACGCATCGCTGGAAGCAGCATCCGGTAAGCGAGCCGAGCAGGCGTCCCATCTTGCTCTTCTTCACCAGGTCTCCTGTGCTCTGGTGTATGTGGCAGAACCGGTTGATCTTCTTTCCG
>JBFZEY010000149.1:0-12151 GCA_041306625.1 Spirochaetota bacterium
ATTCTTTCTCAAGCTCTTTGCGCTTTTGCGCGAAGATTTCATACACCCGTTTATTCACGCAGAAGGTGCCGTCGGGATCACAGCCCAGCTTCTCCTTGGATTTCTTAACCTCGTCCTCGCCGAGCGGCGCGCCGTGTGATTCCTCGCTCCCTTCCCTGCCCGGGCTCCCTTTGGCGATGCGCGTCTTCGCTATTACGAGCGAGGGCCGTGCGTTCTCGCCCCGCGCGGCGGCGAGCGCCGACTCTATCGCGTCACAGTCGTGTCCGTCCACCTCCTGCACGTGCCAGCCGCACGCGGCGAACCGGGCGGCCACGTCTTCGCTGAATGCCAGATCTGTCGGGCCTTCTATGGTTATCCCGTTGGAATCGTAAATGACGATGAGCCTGCCCAGAGCCCAGTGCCCGGCCAGCGAAGCCGCTTCGTGTGAAACGCCTTCCATCATGTCTCCGTCCCCGGCCAGCGCGTAGACGAAATGATCGATGAGGGTTTCCCCCGCGTTGAACTCGGCGCGGAGCAACTCCTGGGCCAGCGCCATCCCCACGGCGTTCGCCACCCCCTGACCCAGGGGCCCGGTGGTGGTCTCCACGCCCGGGGTGTGCCCGAATTCGGGATGCCCCGGAGTGCGGCTTCCCCACTGGCGAAAGCTTTTCAGATCGTCGATGGCAAGATCATAGCCGGAAAGGTGGAGCATGGAATACAGGAGCATCGAGCCATGGCCGGCGGAGAGTACGAATCGGTCGCGGTTCGGCCATGCGGGATCGGACGGATTGTGCCTGAGCGCTTTCAACCAGAGTACCGCGGCTATCTCGGCGCATCCCATCGGCATGCCGGGGTGTCCGGATTTCGCCTTCTGAACGCCGTCCATGGCAAGCGTGCGGATGGTTGTGGCGACAAGCTGCATATCATCTTTTGCGGTCTTCATTAAAAGCTCCTTCCGGTGTAGTTGCGGCTCGATGCGACCGGGTAAAAACTGCACCACCGGGGCGTTCCGTAAAGCAGAATTTTGTTTTTTACCGGCTCTCAACCGGGGTGAGCGCCGACATCAGCATTCTGATTTTCCGAGCGGCCCGGACGGGCTGCCGGGCCATGAAGGAGCGTCTACTCAATATAATCAGGCATCTCAGGCCCGGGCAACAACGAACGGACAGTAGCTCAGACGGCCTTCATCTGTTTGATGGTCTCGGTGAACCAGAGCGCCTTCATGGCGTCTCCCTCGAGTTTCAGTTTACCCTCCGCGAGGGCCTTCATCTTGACCTCCTGGTCCTCGGACTTCATGATCGAGAATCCGGTACCGGCATCGCTCCATACCAGCGACACGTCCGCCGCCGTGGCGATCCCGTTCGTCGAGCGTATCACCCCGCCCTTGAGGGTGTAATACCGCCCCCGTGCGCCATCGGCCGTCCTAATCTGTACGGTCATGTCCTGTTCGGCGAGCCGCGTCCTGAATGACCCGCTCTTTTTGGCCGCGGATTTAAGCTTGAGCCCAAGGGCCCATAGTAACAGTGAAAACTTCATGCGAAGACCTCCGGTAGCGGCTGAATTGAATGTGAACGGTACGGCTTCGTGACTTCTCGCGCATTACAGGGAGGCCGGCATTCCCCAACCTCAACCTCTGCTTGTGCAACGAGTTGGTACTATATATAAATATTAGTATATCAAAATCCATAATATTTTATAAACCGACTTCGAAATATTTGATTTATTGAATGACCGGGCGCCGGACATGCGAAACCCTACGAAGGCGGGCCGCTTTGATCGCCGAAGACCGCCGAAATGCTTCTGCTCTTTTTATGATTGCATTTTCGCCCCGCCCGGGACAAGAAACACCATGATCGCACTCGATGAGGCTCCATGGTACGCAAACTGAAACATGCCGTACGCGCTTATCTCTCGGTGCTGAACATGTCACCGACGGCGTCCCGCATCGCCACGCGGCTGGAAACCGACCCGAGGCAGGATCGCGAGACACCGCGGTGGATCCACGCGGCGCTTTTTATCGTCACCTGCGCCACGACCACGCTCGCGGGCGCTCAGGCGCGTCCGACGCTGATCGAAAGCATACTGAGCGGCCTTCCCTTTTCAATAACGATCATGACCATCCTTACCGCGCACGAGATGGGACATTACCTGGCAGCCCGCCGCTTCGGGGTAAGCGCGACCCTTCCCTATTTCATCCCGTTTCCCACGATGATCGGCACCATGGGCGCGGTCATCAAGATCAAGTCGCCCATACTCGATAAGCGCGCCTTACTGTATATCGGGGCCATGGGCCCGCTTGTAGGATTCATACTCAGCCTGGCCGCGGTCATCACCGGGCTCATGGTTTCTTCCATCGCGCCGCTCCCCGAGGCGGGCAGTGGCGAGGTCATGGTCTTCGGCGATTCACTGCTGTTCAAGGCGCTGACACGGCTCATCCACGGAGAGATCCCGGCAGGATACGACATATACCTTTCGCCCTATGCGTGGGCCGGATGGATCGGCTTCCTCGTAACCAGCCTCAACCTCATGCCGCTGGGGCAGCTTGACGGCAGCCACATCCTTTACGCCCTGATAGGGCGCAGACAGCTTTACTTCGGCTGGGCAGTATTCGCCGGGCTCATCGCCCTGGCCTTCATCTGGCCCGGCTGGATCGTATGGGTGCTCATGGCGCTCTTCTTTCTCATGATCGGACATCCGCCCCTGCCCGAAAGCGCACCGCTCTCACCGGGCGAACGCTTGATCGGATGGTGCTGCGTGGCGATTTTCTTCCTTACCTTCATACCCGTGCCCGTGGACATTCTTTAAAACACGCCTCACGGGCCCGATTAAAGAATTGACAGACACCCCCGCTTGTGCACATCTCCACTGTCATGCCCGGCCGTGATTGCGCGCGCCGGAGCGACCGAACCAATCAGGAGGAACCATGGAAACCCGATCGTTTACGTCAGTGTTATGCCTCTCACTCGTCGGACTGCTGCTCTTTGCCGGCGCGCTCAACGCCCAGTCCAGGCCGGACGCCAAGGCCGACCAGTTGCTCGCGGACATGATGAGTGACGATCAGATGACCGCGCTCCAGGCGCTGGCGAAAGTGAGGGATGGAGAGCTCAACAAGGATAAGGCGCGGTATGAAACGGCAAAGAACAACCTTATCGCATATATCAAAAATCCCAGGAAGGATTACACCGTCCGCGCACTGGCCGCTGAAATAACCGCCTATCACCAGGTGAAGAAGGCGCTCCCGGTACTGAAGGCAAGCGTAAAAAGCGAAACCAACCCGATACTCAAATACGCGTTTCAAAACTCGATCGACCGGATTGAAGGAAAGGTCTCAGGCGAGGTATACAGCGAACGGCCGGCCTATTCCGGGACGCCTCAGTATTACGGCACCCCGGGATATGGGGGAACTCCTGGCTATTATGGGACGCCCGGATACATGGGGACGCCGCGGTATTAAATCCCTCCGGCGGCACGGGGATGCGCGCACGGTGCGTCACGCCTGTCCGGCATCCGCACCGAATGCACCCCCGGGCATGGAAAGCAGAAAACACATGAGATAGTCCTCGAGCGTCCTCTTGGGACCATCGAGGCGGGCCCGGGACCGGAAACGCGCGTTTATCTTCCTGTCGCGAAACGACCGGTACAGCTGGCGTGGGTCATCGCCCGTATAACGATGCACGGGGCTCTTCGGCCCCTTGCGCTCCATCGCCTCCTCCCTTGTCACCGTGCTCTTTCCGCAAGCCTCCATCTCCCCCCGGAGTGCGTGTATCTCCTCGTGGCTCATTCCAAAAATGAATTCCTCGAGCGAGTGCACCTCGTCCTCACCTATACCGTCGCTCTGTAAAAAATCGAACCAGGCCGGTTCGATATACCCGGAAATGACGAAAAGCTCCGAAAACCCCAGCATGGTCCCGAAATTCGGTATGAGCTTTTCGCGCGCACGCCACACGCCCTGCAGAATCGGAGCGAACTCTTTCACTCCCGAATCCAGCCGGTACTCCCAGGTCCGTGCGAGCAGGTAGGCCGCGTTCGAGCGCATGGGCTCCGGCGAAGCGACGTTTTCGATGATGGAGATGTACACCTCCTCGGCCATGATCGTGAAAACGTTATGCGCTATAAGATTGAGCACCTTCTCCTCGAATTGAGCGAGATCGGCCACGTCACGCACTATGTAACGGAGCATGTTCAAAAAATTGATCTTTGCGATCGAGTAGCTGCGGCCGAGCACGGCCTTGGTGGGGATATGGAGGATCATGTCGGGAATGTCGTCTCGACACAGTGTCTCGACAAGGCTCTCGACCGAGCGCGACGATGTCCCCAGCCTGTGCTCGGCGAGTATTGACGGATAGAGGGAGATGGACCGGCCAAGCTGCTCGAGCGCCATGCGGTTGTTGCCGAGCGCCTCGATCTCGGCGGACATGCTTCGCGAGGCGAGGCTGCCGGTTACCGCGGCTATTATGCCGAGTTCCTCTTCACTGAAAAGGACGATGTCTTTCGATCCCGTGTGTTCCCTGTTCATGCTCCGAGCCCGGGCGGGCATGCCGCCGCGTTTGCAAGTCTACTATAACATAGGGGCATTTACAATAAAAAATGCGCCGTAGGGCTCAGAGAGAAAGCCGCATGCGGAGTATTTCGCGCCCCTCGTAACTGCCGGCGGGGACGAAGAAATCCCTTAGGGCCTTCGGGGCGAAGGCGAACACTTCGCCGGTCAGATAGAAGTGACCGGGGAGCGCGAATTTCTGCCCGAGATGGAATATCGAGTTGAGCGAGTCAGCGACAAGCGTGCCCGTTTCACCCTTGACGCGGTAGACGGTGTTCCCGATATGCAGGGCGATCCTGTACGAGACCATGGCATTAAATCCCGACTCCTCGATGCTGAATACCTTCCGCCCGAGCATCATCTTGAAACAGGCAAGGACCGCATCGCAGCCCCGGCCGTCGAACGGAAAGAGCACGATCGCCCCGTATTCGGTCCACATCCAGACTTTGCCCCCGGCCGGATTTACGCTCCGCTCCAGGTGCCTCAGAAAAGGCTCGATCGGGTTGCGGAGATTCGCATCGCCGAAGTTTTTTTTTGATTCTTTCAGATTGTCGAGTTCGATGAACATGAAGCAGAACGTGTACTCATGGCCGGGACTGATCTCCTTCCAGTCTCTGCCCGAAGGCTTGTATGTCGAGGGCATCTCCTTCTTCTCGGGTTCTCTATCGGGGGCCTCTCTTTTCCTGAAGGCGGCCGCGCAGCGTACGCGTTTTTCTGTCAGCCCGCCCTGCAGTGTCTCTCTGCAGAGATAATCGCTGGCGCCCCCGTGGAAGAGCGCGCCCGCGTCCTTTATCGCGTTTTTCGGATCGACGATTGCGTAACGCAGGCCGCTATTTCCCGAAAGCAGCCGGAGGGCCTTTTTAAGCGCGGCATCGTCCATTCTCGAAACATCCAGGTACACCAGCGAGTCCGGATCGATGGATTTCAGCCCTTTTTTCAAGTCCGCGGTCTTTTTGAATGAAACACCGCACTTTGCCTTTCCGGAAAGCCCGTTGAAAGCCTCGAGCACCGATCGGGTTTCGGAGAATACGATTATTTCCACTATTCCTCCCAGCGCAGTTCGTAACCGTGCAGGATGCTCCTGTCGCCGGCCGACAGCGGATAGAGCATCTCCTGAAGCAGTGGTTCGAGCGCAAGGTAGACCACGTTGCTCACGGCAATCGAATCGGGCATGGTGTGCTCCGACTCTATTTCCAGTGTGCGGTTAATCGTATCGCTCACTATATCCTCGGTGTTATGCCGGAACTCGCACGGCCCTCCATGAACGGCGAGGCGCACGCTGAGCGGAATTTTCAGCCGACACTCCAGGCGGTTATACAGAAAAAGATCGTGAAGGATGTCAACGGCGGACAGCGTGGCCGCGTTGAATTTCTTCCCGAAGTAGAATGCCACCAGGCCCCCGTCACCTTCCCAGCTCCAGAGTCGTCCCTCGCGCCGTTCGATTGAGCGCTGCACGATTCCTCGCAGGTCCCCATAGGTCGCCTTGATCGTCTCCTCGGGATACTCCCGAACCAGCGCGGTGCTCCCCACTATGTCCAGGGAGAGAAAGGAAAACACGTATTCCTGGCCCTCAACGAGCGCCCCCCAGTTCCTGGTTCTGCGAATGCGCGAATCCTCCACGAAGGTTTGGAACTCCCAGTCGAAGACGAAGCCCGCGCCGTGGATTTCGGCCATGATTTCCCGCACATGGGGAAGAACATACCGCCTGCCCGCCAGTCCCTCGGTATGCATTATCACCAGAAGCCCGGCGAATTGAAGAACGAGCCGGTTGTCGTGTATGTCGTCGATAATCTGCCGCGCAGCGTCGCGATTGGGAATGGACATGTTAACCGGAAAACCGGTCCTTTCATAGAGATTGTAATAGGGGATTACGCGCTGGGCAAGCATCACCATCTTGTCGACGGTCATCGATTCGACCAGCGCCTGAACCAGGAGGTCACGCAGACGAACGTTTATCCTCATGTGGCCTTATTCACAAAGTATTTCAATCGCTTTCGAAAGACCAAAAAATCGTCCCTTCGAAAGCCCATGCAATTAAAACAGGGGTTTTCCTCAAATGCAACAAAAAACAACACCGACCGTGTTTTTTTCAAATTTCACGCGGTTTATCGCTAGAAACAGAGGGCTATTTCCTTGACATACAACAAACAGAGAATAATTTAGATCATAATCGCATACTCGACTGAAGGGGCATATCATCATGAGATCGACGATCAAGACTGCGCCGACCGTCAAGCGCCTCCGTTTCGTTACGGCCACGACCCTTTTCGACGGTCACGACGCTTCCATCAACATCTTCAGGCGGCTGCTGCAGGGTGCGGGCGCGGAGGTGATTCACCTGGCGCACAACCGATCGGCGGACGAGATCGTTCAGACCGCCATCCAGGAGGAGGCGCATGCGATCGCCGCCAGCTCCTACCAGGGCGGCCATATGGAGTTTTTCAAATACATGCGCGACCTGCTGGTACAAAGCGGTGCCGACCACGTGCGGATATTCGGCGGCGGCGGCGGGGTGATAACTCCCGAGGAAATACGCGAACTCGAGGAATACGGCATCACGCGTGTATATTCGCCCGAGGACGGGCAGAAGCTCGGGCTCGAGGGAATAATCGCAGACATGATGGAGCGCGCTGCACGGGCGGAGATACCGCCGCTTCCCGAAGACTGGCAGGCGCGTCTGAAAAAAAACGACAGCGTCGTCATCGCGCGTCTCCTCTCGCTCGCGGAATCGGGCCAGCGGGAAGAGCTGTCCGTGGCGCTCCCCTCGCCGGGCGGGGAAGGTGTGCCGGTCATCGGCGTAACCGGCACGGGCGGATCGGGCAAAAGCACGCTCGAGGATGAGTTTATCCGACGCTTTCTCGCTCTCTATCCCGAAAAAAACATCGCGCTGCTCGCGGTTGACCCTTCCAAAAAGAAGACAGGAGGTGCGCTCCTCGGCGACCGTATCAGGATGAACGCCATCCAGTTTGACCGCGTCTACATGCGCTCCATCGCCACCCGAAAATCAGAGGGAAGCCTGCCCTCCGGGCTCCATGACATGATAGCGGTGCTGCGCGCCGCGGCCTTCGATCTTATCATCATCGAAACCCCGGGCATCGGCCAGGGCGACGCCGGGATCTCATCCCACTCGGATTTTTCAATTTACGTCATGACCTCCGATTACGGCGCCCCATCCCAGCTCGAAAAAATCGACATGATCGATTACGCCGACATGATCGTCATCAATAAATTCGACCATCGCAATTCCCCCGACGCGCTGCGCGACGTCCGCAAACAGTACCGGCGTGCGAGGAATGATTTTTCCACGACCGACGAGGCGCTCCCCGTTTTCGGCACCATGGCCAGCAACTACTACGACCGGGGGCTCGACGTCTTCTTTGCCGCGGTTATCGATCGTCTGCGCGGGAAGGGTCTGGCGGACTGGCCGACCGCCGAAAGCGGAAAGCGCACCGACGGGGGGACCGCCTCCCGTGGCATAATTCCGATGGAACGGTTCAACTACCTCTCCGAGATATCCGCGGCCGTGCGGCAGTATCACGCGCACACCGGCGAGACCGCCACCCTGCTGCGGGAGATGGACGCCGCCGACACGCTCCGCTTTTCAACCGATCCGCAGTTGCGCAAAACGGGCGAGCGGCTTGCCGCCGAAACCGCGGTGAAACTTGACCCCGAAATCGCCCTCCTGCTCGCACAATGGGAGCAGACGCGGCGGGCCTACGAAGAGGATACCCTTTCCATCGAAGTACGCGGCATAGAGATAAATACTTCGCTGAAGGTGGAATCGCTCTCAGGGCTCAAGATCCCGCTCGTGGCGCTTCCGCGCTACGACTCCCGCGCCGATCTCGTCAGATGGTTGAGGCGCGAAAACCTGCCGGGGCACTTCCCCTTTACCGCCGGGGTGTTTCCGTTCAGGCGCACCGACGAGGACCCCAAGCGCCAGTTCGCGGGAGAGGGCTCGCCCGGCCGCACCAACCGGAGGTTTCACTACCTCACGCGCAATGACACCGCCAAGCGCCTCAGCACGGCATTCGACTCGGTGACGCTCTACGGCCAGGACCCCAGCACGGTGCCCGACGTATTCGGAAAAATCGGCGAGAGCGGCGTTAGCATCTGCACCCTGGAGGACATGAAGGATCTCTACGCCGGGTTCGACCTTTGCGACGTCAATACCAGCGTCTCGATGACGATCAACGGGCCGGCGCCCATCATGCTCGCCTTCTTCTTTAACACGGCGATCGACCGCGCCGCTGAGCGCTTCACCGCGGAGCACGGGCATGCACCCTCCGAAGAGGAGCGCAAAAGGATACAGGCGGAGGTGCTTAAAACGGTCCGCGGCACGGTCCAGGCCGACATACTCAAGGAGGACCAGGGCCAGAACAGCTGCATCTTCTCCACCAACTTCGCCCTCCGGTTGATGGGCGACATCCAGAGCTATTTTATCGACAACTCGGTACGTAACTTTTATTCGGTATCGATCAGCGGCTACCATATCGCCGAGGCGGGAGCCGCCCCGGTCACCCAGCTCGCGTTTACGCTGGCCAACGCTTTCACCTATGTGGAGTACTACCTTTCGCGCGGCATGAAGATCGACGACTTCGCCCCCAACCTGTCATTCTTCTTTTCAAGCGGCATGGATCCGGAGTACAACGTGCTGATACGGGTCGCACGCCGCATATGGGCCGTCGCCATGAAGGACTGCTACGACGCCGGTCCGCAGAGCCAGCGGCTGAAGTGCCATATACAGACCTCGGGGCGGAGCCTCCACGCGCAGGAGATGCAGTTCAACGACGTGCGTACGACGCTGCAGGCGCTGATGGCGCTCAACGACAACTGCAACAGCCTTCACACCAATTCCTATGATGAGGCCATCACCACCCCGACCGAGGAATCGGTGCGGCGCGCAATGGCCATACAGCTCATCATCGGCAAGGAGTACGGCATCTTTAAAAACCAGAACGCCCTGCAGGGGAGTTTCATCATCGAACAACTGACCGACATGGTCGAGGAGGCGGTGCTCGAGGAATTCGACAGGATAAGCCGCCGCGGCGGCGTACTCGGCGCCATGGAGAGTTATTACCAGCGCGGCAGGATCCAGGAAGAGTCGCTCGCCTACGAGCACAAAAAGCACTCGGGCGAATACCCGATCATCGGCGTCAACACCTTCAGGAATCCCGCCACGCTCGGCGAAGACTACGTGAGGCCCGGGATTCCGCTCACCCGCGCCTCCTTCGAAGAAAAGATGTCGCGGATAGACGCACTCAGGGACTTCCACCACAGGCATGCCGCCGGCGCTCCGGCGGCACTGGCCCGGCTACAAGAAGTGGCCGCCACCGGCACAAACATCTTCGCCGAGCTCATGAATACGGCACGCGTGGCGAGCCTCGGACAGATCACGCAGGCGCTGTATGAATCGGGCGGGAAGTACCGCCGGACCATGTAATCGTCGCAACGTCAATCCTGGTGATTGCATACGGCATTCGGCACCATCCACGGTAATACCGACAATCGTTTTGCGGTTCCGGATGCGTACGTGCGTTAAAATCCTGTTGCATCCGCCGCCTGCACGGTATATCCTGAATGCACGGGGCACACCCGATAGAAGGAGACCGTATGCAATCAAAAGCCTATGTACATCTCTATACAGGCCACGGCAAGGGCAAAACCACGGCCGCGCTGGGGCTCGCGCTCCGCGCCGCCGGCCACGGCATGCGAAGCATCATCATACAGTTCATGAAGGGACAGCATTACGGCGAGCTCGATGCGGTAAAAATGCTCGACGGGTTAATTACTATCGAGCAGCACGGCAGCGCGGCCTTCTGCCGCCCCGACGGCGAGAACATCCAGGAGCATCACCGGCACGCGCGCGACGCCATTGCGCGCGCCCGTGAGGTACTGTACGGCGGCGAATACCCGGTCGTCATCCTCGACGAGATCGTCACCGCGCACCTGTATAAGCTAGTCAGTCTGGACGAGATCATGGGGCTGTTGAAAGGCAGACCCGCCGGCGTGGAGCTTATACTCACGGGGCGCGGCGCACCGAAGGAGCTCATCGACGCATGCGACCTCGTTACCGAAATGCTCGAGGTGAAGCATTATTTTACTTCGGGGGTCGATGCGCGCAGCGGGATAGAATACTGAGAGCGGTTTTTCAGCCGTTATACGGCATTTGCTCGACGGAACGATTATTGCATCCGCGCGCGTCCGTTTTCAAAACGGCAGGCAACGCGCATACAACAGGGCCGGCGTACCGCCCGGCCCTGCCGGAAGAAAGTCCACGAAAAAACCCCTGATGGCAAGCCATCAGGGGTCTCCGCTATGCTGTAAGAAAAGCGACTACTTTTTCTGTACGGCCTTCGCTTCGGTGACGAGAGAATCCACAACCGTGGGATCGGCCAGGGTGGAGATGTCGCCGTAATTCTTCCGGTCCCAGTCACTCGCCGCAATCCTTTTTAACATGCGCCGCATGATCTTGCCCGAACGGGTCTTCGGAAGCGAGTCAGCCCACTGAATGACGTCGGGAGTCGCGATGGGGCCGATCTCCTTGCGCACCTGGGCGACGAGTTCCTTTTTGAGCTCTTCGGTCTTCTCCACGCCGGTGTTCAGCGTTACGAAGGCGTAGATAGACTGGCCCTTGATCTCGTGCGGATAGCCGACGACCGCCGCCTCGGCGACCTTCGGATGCGCGACCAGCGCCGACTCGACCTCGGCCGTTCCCATACGGTGACCGGAAACGTTGATAACGTCGTCAACGCGCCCGGTGATCTGGTAATAACCGTCCTTGTCCCTGCGGCAGCCGTCACCGGTGAAATACTTGCCGGGGAACTGCGCGAAATAGGTGCTGAAGAAGCGCTCCTTTTTGTCGTCTCCGTATACGCCGCGCATCTGGCCCGGCCACGAGTAATCGATGCAGAGGTTGCCTTCGCATATCCCCTCGAGAGGAGTACCGCTGTCGTCAACGATCGAAGGCTTAACTCCGAAGAAGGGTACCGTCGCCATGGCCGGCTTGATGTCGATCGCGCCGGGAAGCGGGGTGATGAGAATACCGCCCGTCTCGGTCTGCCACCAGGTATCGACGATCGGGCACTCGCCGCGGCCGATCTTGTTATAGTACCAGTTCCATGCCTCGGGATTCAGCGGCTCGCCGACCGAACCGAGCAGACGCAGCGATGAAATATTGTGATTGTCCACCCATGAGTCGCCCTCTTTTGCAATTGCACGGATGGCGGTGGGCGCGGTATAGAAAATGTTGACCTTGTACTTCTCGACGACGGCCCAGAAGCGGCCGAAGTCCGGATAGCTCGGAACGCCTTCGAACATGACGGTCGTCGCGCCGTTGGCGAGCGGTCCGTATACGATGTAGGAGTGTCCGGTCACCCAGCCGATGTCTGCCGTGCACCAGTAAATGTCGCCGTCGTGGTAGTCGAAGATCATCTTGTGCGTGAAGGCCACAAAGGTAAGATAGCCGCCGGTGGTGTGCATAACGCCCTTGGGCTTGCCGGTCGAACCCGAAGTATACAGAATGAAGAGCGGCGCCTCGGCGTCCATCTCCTCGGCCGGGCAGTTGGCGTCGACTGATGCCATCTCGGTTTCGTACCACTTGTCTATGTTGTCGTTCCACTTTACCTGGACCTTGTC